>JAFTUJ010000059.1 GCA_017466305.1 Thermoguttaceae bacterium | reverse complement strand
AAGTTCCGGCCCGCAATTGGCGATCAACGCCTTGTTCGCGGTAACGACGTCTTTCCCGGCTTCGAGCGCCCGCAACACGACCGTTCGCGCGACGTCGACGCCGCCGATCAACTCGATCACAATCGAAATTTCCGGATTGTCGAGAATTTCGGACATATCGTCGGTCAGGACGCCCGGAGGAACCGCGACGCCGCGGTCGGCGGTCGTATTTTTATCGCAAATTTTCGCCAGCTCGATTTTTTTCCCGGTCGTTCGAGCGATTGTCTCGGTCTTGCCGAGCAAAATTTCCGCGACGCCCGCGCCGATCGTTCCGAAACCGATCAAACCAACTTTCACCGAATCCATCGATTTTCCTTCGTTCCCCGTCGGGCGCGCTCCGGTCGCCTCCGCGTTCGTTCGCGGACGCCGAGCCTCGACGCGCCGTCGGTCAATATAAAAATTCTTTTTAAGTCGACGCGGCGATTCTTGACCGCGCCGGAAATCTGTTGTATCATAAACGACGGTCGGCGTTCGACCGCCCGTCGCGTCGCCGACATTCTTCGACGCGTTCCATTATAACAGGAAAATCGCGTCGACGGCGCCCCGGTTTCGCCAAAAATCGCAAAATTTTGCAAAAAAACGTCAAATTTTCGTCCGCGCACCGTCGTTTTTCCCCCCTTTATATTAATAGTCGCTTCCCGCGACGCGTTCCCAGCGAGGCTTCCTTTGTCGACCAACGCCCCCCCGTCTTTCTTTATTTACCTAACTTGCCAACGCGGCGCCGAACCGGCGTTGAAGAAGGAAATGGAAAAGCGGCGCCCGAACTACCGCTTTTCTTACTCGCGCCCCGGTTTCTTGACGTTCAAGCTCCCGGAGCCGGAGTCGCTCGAAAAGCGGCTCGCGCTCGACGTGCCGACGTTGCGAACGGTTTTCGCCCGCTCCTGCGTTCATTCGCTCGGGAACGTCTTCGCGAAAAACTGCGCCGCGCCGGACGGTTCGTTCGACGTCGCGGCGGCGGTCGCGAAAGTTTGGGAGCTCGCGGCGCTAGAATTTGGCGAAGACGCGCAAAATAGGCGAACTTTCGGCGGCGGGAAAAGCGGACAAAGCGAGCAAAATGGGCAAAACGGGGAAAACAGGAAAAACAGCCAAACTGGGAAAGCCAAAGCCTCGGCGCCGACGCTCGCCCGAATTCACGTGTACGAACGCGACCGTTTCGCCGTCGGAACGCGCGGTTTCGAACCCGGGTTGACGCCCCTTGCGTTCGACCTGCACCGCCGCATTTACGACGGCGCCCCGGAGCGGTTCCGCGCCGCGTTCGGGCCGAACGCCGACCGCCTCGACGCGCCGGGCGAACCGGGCGAAATCTGCCTCGACGTCGCCGTCGTCGACGAAACCGAATGGCGCGTCGGTTTTCACCGCGTTTCGGACGTTCACTCGCGCTATCCCGGCGGCTTGTTCCCGCTCGAACTCCCGACCGACGCGGCGTCGCGAGCGTTTCTGAAGTTCGAAGAAGGGCTCCGCTGGGCGGGCTTTCCGATTGGCGTCGGCTCGCGTTGCGTCGACGTCGGCGCTTCCCCGGGCGGCGGTTCGCAAGCGCTCTTGGCGCGCGGCGCGGAGACGTTCGGCGTCGACCCGGCGGAAATGGATCCGCGCGTCTTGGCGCACCCGAACTTCACGCACCTTCGCGGCAAGATCAACCAAATCAAACGCAAGACGTTCCGCAAGTCGCGCTGGTTCTTGACCGATATGAACGTCGCGCCGAACTACGCCCTCGACGCGCTGGAGGAAATCGTCGGTCGCGGCGACGTCGCGGCGCGGGGCCTCCTCTTCACGTTGAAATTTTTCGACTGGAACCTCGCCGACCATATCCCGGAATATTTGGCGCGCGTCAAGAGTTGGGGCTTCAACCGGGTGAAAGCCCGCCAACTCCAATACAACCGACAGGAAATTATGGTCGCGGCGCTGAAAAAGCCGTTCCATAAATAACGGTTCGCGACCGTTTTCGAAAAGCGTCGAGCGGCGGCGTCGAGCGGCGGCGCCAAGCGGCGGCGTTTATATGGATTATAACGGCGCGACGCGGAAAGCGTTTCCGGAAAAACGCGCTTCCGACGCCGCTCCCCCCTGTCGAACGCCGCCGAACGGGTTATAATTGTTGAAATACGGAAAATATTGCGGTCGCGCTTTCGCCGCTCTTCGCCGACGTCCTTATTTTAAAGTCGGCGAAGCGTCGAGCGCGGCGCTCGCGAGTCGTCGTTTGCCCAAGCGAGCGGCGCCGTTTTCCGTTTTTGTCGCGTTAAAATTCGCCGTTTGGCAGACTTCGATTATTGGGACAGATTATGGACACGTTAAAGGTATTTTCCGGAACCGCCAACCCCGCGCTGACTGAAAAAATTTGCAATTACCTCGGTTTGGCGCCGGGTCATATCAGCGTTCAAAAGTTCCCCGACGGCGAGTCCTTCTGCCGCATTGAAGAAGACGTTCGCGGCAAGGACGTCTTCATCGTTCAATCGACGTGCCGCCCGGTCAACGATTCGTTGATGGAACTCTTGGTGATGATCGACAGCTTCCGCCGCGCGAGCGCCGGTCGCATTACGGCGGTCATTCCTTACTTTGGGTACGCTCGTCAAGACCGCAAA
The DNA here is from genome assembly GCA_017466305.1 of Thermoguttaceae bacterium. Classification (GTDB taxonomy): domain Bacteria; phylum Planctomycetota; class Planctomycetia; order Pirellulales; family Thermoguttaceae; genus RUG369. Next base: position 3,548 of record JAFTUJ010000059.1, on the reverse strand, counting down.
GACGAAGGTCGCGTTCCGATCACCGCGAAACTGGCCGCGAACCTCCTCGAATGCGCCGGAGCGAACCGCGTCGTTTCGATGGACTTGCACGCCGCGCAAATCCAAGGCTTCTTCGACATTCCGCTCGACCATCTCAGCGCGTCGCCGGTTTTGGACGACTACATCATGAGCCTCGGTTACGCGCCGGAGGAATGCGTCGTCGTCAGCCCGGACGCCGGGAGCATTAAGCGCGCGGTCAAACACGTTACGGCGCTCGGCGGCAGCTTGGCGATCATCGACAAACGTCGCCACAGCGGCGAAGAAGTCGAACAAGCGCACCTGATCGGCGGCCCGATCGAGGGTCGCGTCGCGTTCCTCTTCGACGACATGATCAGCACCGGCGGCTCGATCTGCGGCGCGGCTCGCGTCGTCAAGGAAATGGGCGCGACGAAGGTTTTCGTCGCCGCGTCGCACGGGATTCTTTGCGGTCCGGCGATCCAACGCATTCAAGAGGCGCCGGTCGAAAGCGTCGTTCTTTCGGACACGATTCCGCTCCTTCCGGAACACGAAATCCCGAAAATTAAGGTTTTGTCCTGCGCGGAAGTCCTCGGCGAAGCGATCAAACGCATCCACTGCAACCAATCGGTCAGCCAAATTTACAAGAACTTCAAATCGAACGTCGGCCAATACTTCTAATCGCGCCGATTTTCGAACGCGGATTGCCGCCGCTTGAACGTTTGACTTCCTAAAAATCCGAAAGCCTTTGCGTCGTCGCGAGGTTTTCGGATTTTTTTTATTTTTTTTGAGCGCGTCGCTTGCCTTTTGAAACGCGTTCGTCTATAATATTTTCATGCGATAAAATTGAAACTCGGACGGTTTACGCTTCCGCCGCGTTCTCTTGTCCCCAAACGCCGCGCGCCGCCTTCTTTTTAAGCAAAATCAACAACAGGAAAAACAATGAAATTCGTTCGATTCGGCACATTAACGCGACAAAAACAGGTACCGGGAATCGCGCCCGCTAAAAAGGGAATTTGGGCTTTTCCTCACGGTTGTTTCGACAGTTTTTTCCTTTCTTCAACGAAAGCCGTCTCGCATCCGTCGCAAAAATCGCGTTACCTCCGCGACAGATGGGGAGATAAAATCCTCGCCGACGATTTTTTCTCCAGCCATTTCTACAGGTACTTGGCTGGCCTCAAAAAAATTCCCAACGACGGCAATTATCGCGCTTGCTATTACGACACGGAACCTTCCCCGAAGATGCTCGTTCTTCCGAAGGAGCCTTTGAGTTCTAAAGATTTGGAAAAAACCGAACGTAAAACACAATTGCGGAACGCCGACGGCGATATTGTGTCGGCCTACCAGTATTATTGTGTCAAATTTCAATATTTTGGTCTTTCGCATCGTCAGCGCGAAGCGTTGGCGGCGCGTTTTCCGGAATGGAAAAGTTGGCTTGAAGATCCGAGACGCCGCGATTTTGATTTCGATCTTTCGGGTTATGAGCTCAAAAAGGCGATCGAAGAGGCGACGGCGCGTTCTCCGGAACTGAAAAGTTGGTTTGAATATTTATACTCAAATTACGATCACTCAAAGGAAGCGGCGTGTCGCGATTTTAAGGCCGCTTGTCGCGAACTCGGTTTTAAGCCCGGTTGGCGCAACGCTCAGCCCGGCGACGTCGAGCCGGAATATCTCGACTTGTTGCGAAAACGCAAACTCGATTTTTCGCAAGTCGTTCCGGCGGCGCCTCTACGCCTCATTATCGAGCCGGTTTACGTCGCGACGTTCAACAAGCCGAAGATTTTCGAATACAACGGCTTGATTTGGACGCGTTTGGTCGAGTACGTTAAGCGTTCGGATATTCTCGACGAACGCTATGCCGACGGCGACGGTCGCGACGACGAGCCAAGCCGCCCGGTTTGGATTTTAGTAACGACCAAAACGTTTGAAAAAGCGTTGCGCCGCCTTATCGAAACAGACGCTTTTCAGAACGGGATCCAATACGGCGACAGATTCTATGGAGCCAAAACGGAAGGTTTCAACGTCGAGGTCTTTATCGAAGAAAAAATTTGAGTTTTTCGCCCTCATTTTTCAGCGTTCGAAGCGTCGTTTTCCGCCGTTTTTTCTTTTTTCTCGCCGATTCTTGACATTCTCGCCAAACGACCGATAATAGAGAGGCGGACGTTTCGCTTTTTTTTGCGTTTACCTTGCGTCCGTTCGCCGAAACTTTGCGCGTTTTCGTTTTTTTAAGGAGTTTCTCGAATGTCCGACATGTCGTTTTCCGGCGCTTTTCCCGCCGCTCGTTTGCGCCGCCTCCGTTACCACTCCGGCGTCCGTCGCCTGACCCGCGACACGATTCTTTCCCCCGACCGCTTCATTTTGCCGTTGTTCGTCCGCCCGGGCGTCGGCGTCCGCGTTCCGATCGCCGCGATGCCGGGCCAATACCAGCTTTCGATCGACGAGTTGGTTAAGGAAGTCAAGGAAATCGAAAAGCTCGGAATCGGCGGCGTCATGCTTTTCGGGATTCCGGAAACGAAAGACGCGGTCGGCTCCGACGCGATGTGCGAACACGGTATCGTCGCCGAAGCGATCAAGGCGCTGAAAGCCGTCGTCGGGAAAGATTTCTTGGTGATTTCGGACGTCTGCTTCTGCGAATACACCGACCACGGCCACTGCGGCGTCTTGAAAAAGTGCGGCCCCGGCGAAGCCGATTGGGACGTCGACAACGACGCGACGCTCGCGAACCTCGTCAAGCAAACGGTCGCGCAGGCGAAATCGGGCGTCGATATGGTCGCGCCGAGCGGCATGATGGACGGCATGATCGGCGCGATTCGTCGTGGCCTCGACGAAAACGGCTTCGAACGGATTCCGATCATGAGCTACGCGGCGAAGTACGCGAGTTCCTTCTACGGCCCGTTCCGCGAAGCCGCCGAGAGCGCGCCGCAGTTCGGCGACCGTCGCTCGTACCCAATGGATCCCGCCTCGGCGCCGGGTCAAGCGATGCGGGAAATCGAACTCGACGTCGCGGAAGGCGCCGACATTATTATGGTGAAACCGGCGCTTCCGTACCTCGACATTATTCGAATGGCGAAAGACCGCTTCCCGGGTCTGCCGTTGGCCGCGTACAACGTTTCGGGCGAATACAGTATGACGAAAGCCGCCGCCGCGAACGGTTGGATCGACGAACAACGCGTCGTCTTGGAGACGCTGACCTCGATTCAGCGCGCCGGAGCGACGATAATCATCACCTACTGGGCGAAAGACGTCGCGAACTGGCTCGCGTAAGCGCCGCGATTTAGCCGACTTGGCTAATCCAGCCAACCTAACCGGCTCAGCCGTTTTAGCCAATTCAGCCAATTCATCCGCTTTAGCCAACTTAGCCAACTTAGCCAATTCAGCCGTTTTGGCCAATTTAGCGAATTCGCCGACTTAGCGTTTTTGCCCGCGCAACCGACGCGGCGTTCCCATTTCTCTCGGAAACGCCGCGTTCCCAACGACCAAGCGTTCGTCGCGCCCGGCGGACACTTTTTTCTTTATTCTTCTTTTATTTTTCTTTTATTTTTCGCGCAAATTTT
>JAFTUJ010000532.1 GCA_017466305.1 Thermoguttaceae bacterium | reverse complement strand
TTTCGGAGACGTTCCCTATCGACGTTAAACCGCTCGTTGCCCGCCGCCCCGCGCTCCAAACCGTCGTTTGTCGAGCCGACGGCGCGGCGAAAATAACACCGAATACAAAAAAATCTCACTAATTCGAAACGGAAAGATTGCGATGAACGCCAACGGCGAAATTTACGATCGAATTAACGACTTCTACGCCGTCAAAATTAGCCTCGCGGACCCGAAAAAAATCCGCGAAGACTCCAAGGGCGAAGTTAAAAAACCCGAAACGATCAACTACCGCACCTACCGCCCGGAACGCGACGGTCTGTTCTGCGAAAAGATTTTCGGCCCGGAAAAGGACTGGGAATGCAACTGCGGCAAATATCGCGGGATGAAATATAAAGGAATGACCTGCGACCGTTGCGGCGTTAAAATTACGCACAGCCGCGTCCGCCGCAAGCGCATGGGCCACATCGAGCTGGCCGCGCCGGTCGTCCACATTTGGTTCTTCAAAGCCTCGTCGAGCCGCTTGGCGACGTTGCTCGCGATGAAAGCGACGAGCTTGGAAAAGGTCGTCTATTTCCAAGACTACGTCGTCGTCGAATCGGGCGAAACGCCGCTCAAAGTCGGCCAACTCCTGAACGAAGAGGAATACCGAACCGCGCGCGAAGATTACGGCGACGCTTTCCAAGCGGAGATGGGCGCCGAAGCGATTCGCAAACTCTTGAAACAACTCGACGTCGTTCAGTTGTCGAAAGAATTGCGCGAAGAGCTCTCGAAAACGAACTCGAAACAACGCAAAAAGGAGCTGATCAACCGCTTGAAGTTGGTCGAGTCCCTCCGCAACTGCCAACACGAAAACAATCCGGCTTGGATGGTTCTCGACGTTATCCCGGTCATTCCGCCGGACTTGCGCCCGTTGGTGCTGCTCGAATCCGGCACCTTCGCGACGAGCGACCTGAACGACCTTTACCGCCGCATCATCAACCGCAACAACCGGTTGAAGAAACTTGTCGACTTGAACGCGCCGGAAGTTATTATTCGCAACGAAAAGCGAATGTTGCAACAATCGGTCGACGCGCTCTTCGACAACATGCGTTGCAAGCGCCCGGTTCTCGGTTCGAGCAACCGCCCGCTGAAATCCTTGACCGACATGATCAAGGGTAAACAAGGTCGTTTCCGCGAAAACCTCCTCGGCAAACGCGTCGACTACTCCGCGCGAAGCGTTATCGTCGTCGGCCCGCACATGCGCCTGCACCAATGCGGTCTTCCGAAGAAAATCGCGCTGGAGCTGTACCAACCGTTCATCATTCGCCGCCTGCGCGAGCAACGCCACGCCGACACGATCAAGAGCGCGAAGAAAATGCTCGAGCGCCAAGACGTCGAGGTTTGGGATATTTTGGAAGAAGTCATCCAAAACCACCCGGTTCTGCTCAACCGCGCGCCGACGCTCCACCGCATGGGTATTCAAGCTTTCGAGCCGATGCTCATCGAAGGGAACGCCATTAAACTGCACCCGCTCGTCTGCAAAGGCTTCAACGCGGACTTCGACGGCGACCAAATGGCGGTTCACCTCCCGCTGTCCTTGGAAGCGCAAGTTGAAGCGCACACCCTGATGCTGTCGACGAACAACATTTTCAGCCCGGCCAACGGTCGCCCGATTATCAGTCCGTCGCAAGACATCGTTATGGGTTGCTACTACCTGACGATCGAACAGCCCGGCATGAAGGGCGAAGGGATGACGTTCGCGTCGATCGACGAATGCCTCTTGGCTTACTCGCTCGGCAAGGTCGCGTTGCACGCCAAAATCCGCGTCCGCATGCCGAAGGGCCGCTTCCTCAAAACGGATCCGTCGATTCGCGAAGGCAAGCTTTTCGAAACGACGCCGGGTCGCATCATCTTCAACCAAATTTTGGACGAAGGGATGCCCTATTACAACGTCCCGGCGCAATCGAAACAACTCGCGACCGTCATTAGCGACTGCCACGAACTGCAAGGCCGACGCGCCACGATCGACCTCCTCGACAAAATGATGCGCCTCGGGTTCGAAGAAAGCACGAAGAGCGGTCTCTCCTTCGCGGCCGACGACTTGATCACTCCGGCGGCGAAGAAACAAATCCTCGAAGACGGCGACAAAGAAGTTCAAAAAATCCAAGAGCAATACGACTACGGTCAGCTCTCGGACGACGAACGCTACAACAAAATCCTCGACGTTTGGTCGCAAGTCCGAACCGAAGTTACCGCGAAGATGATGGAAGCGTTCAAAAACGACGTCCACAAAACCGAAGAGGAAGCGTTGGCCGCCGGCGACGTCAAACGTCGCGGGTTCGGTTACGTCAACCCGGTTTACCTGATGGCGCACTCCGGCGCGCGCGGCGGCGAGGAACAAATTCGCCAGCTCGCCGGGATTCGCGGTCTTATGGCCAAACCGAACGGTAAAATCATCGAAACGCCGGTTAAGGCGAACTTCCTCGAAGGTTTGAACGTTCTCGAATACTTCAGCTCGACGCACGGCGCGCGCAAAGGCTTGTCCGACACCGCGCTCAAAACGGCGGACTCCGGGTACCTTACCCGTAAACTCGCCGACGTCGCGCAAAACTGCGTCATTACGATGCGCGACTGCGGCACGACGCAGGGCGTCATCAAGGGCGTCGTCGACGAAGGCGACAAAAAAATTCCGCTTTCCGAATCGATTTTGGGCCGCGTTTCCCGCGTCAACATTTCGAACCCGGTTACGGACGAAGTCATCGTTCGCGAAAACGAGTTGATCACGGTCGAAATCGCCCGCAAAATCGAAGAGCTCGGGATCGAAAAAATCCAAGTGCGCAGTCCGATGACGTGCGAAGCGGAGTTGGGCGTCTGCTCCCTCTGCTACGGGATGGACCTTTCCACCTCGAAACTCGTCGAAGAAGGGATGGCCGTCGGGATTATCGCCGCGCAATCGATCGGCGAGCCGGGCAC
>JAFTUJ010000531.1 GCA_017466305.1 Thermoguttaceae bacterium | reverse complement strand
GGAACCGGTCGCGTCGGAAGTCGCGGACTTTGAAGAAGTCGCTGAAGTCGTCGAGCTTGACGATCTTTTTGCGTCGGAAGTCGCGGAAGTCGCGGACGCTGAAGAAGTTTCTGAACCGGTTGCGTCGGACGTCGCGAACGTTGAAGAAATCGCGGAACCGGTTGCGTCGGACGTCGCCGACGTTGAAGAAGTCGCGGAACCGGTTGCGTCGGACGTCGCGGACGTTGAGGAAGTCGCGGAACCGGTCGCGGAAGTCGCCGACGTCGCGAACGTTGAAGAAGTCGCGGAACCGGTTGCGGCGGACGTCGCCGACGTCGAGAGCGTCGCGGTTGAAGCGGAGTTCGTCGCCGTTTCCGGGAGCGCGGAAGGAAACGACGTCGTTCCGGTCGTTCGCGAAAACGAATTTTGGATCGTCGGACAAAACGGAAACGGCTTCTACCTTTACCGTTTGCAAGACGGCGCTTGGAACGCGAAAAATCTCGACGAATTTTACGCGGACGCCGCCGAGTTCGCGACCGTCGTTTACGCGCACGGATACCAAACGGATATGAGCGACGCGACGCGCGACGCCGTCGTCTTTAAGTCCGTTCTCGACGCGGCGCGACGAAACGTCGGCTCCGACCGCGCTTTCCGACTTGTCGTTTGGAAATGGGACTCCGAACGCGACGCGGCGCGCATTCGAATCGACGCGCAATCTAAAGCGGCCCTCGCCGATTGGAGCGGCAAAGCGCTCGGACGCTTCCTTGGCGGCGTCGACTCGAACGCCGATCTCGCGCTCGTCGGGTTCAGTTTCGGCGCCCGCGTCGTCGGCTCCGCGTTGGAAACGCTCGCGCAAAACGGCGCGCAAGCCGCGGCTCTCGACGTCGAGTTCGACGAAAACGACGAGTTCGCGTTCGCGGTTTCCGGACGACTCGTCGCCGACGCCGCCGTTCAAGAAACGACCGCGCAAGAAAACGACGATCGACAAGCCGACGCGAACGAAGGCCGCAAAATCGCGCTGATTCTCGTCGCCGCCGCTTGCGACCTCGGCTCGTTCGAAACGCGCGGCGTTTACGGACGCGGCGCGACCCTGCCGACCGACGTGTTGAACGTTTATAACCCGAACGATTTCGCGCTGAAATATTATCGACACGTCTCCGAAACGCGCTCCGACGCGCAAGGCGTCGCGCCGGTTCGCGCCGGCGTCTTCCCGAACGCCGTCGGCAAAACGTTCAATATCAATTCGAATCCGACGCTCGGCAAGCGACATTCGTTCGTCGACGCGATCGGAACGGTTCCGACGCAAACGCTCGGCGCCTTGGCGTTCTAAGCGCCGCCGAAAATCGCGCTTCGCCGACTTCAAAGAAAACGAACGTCGGCGGAGAAAATAAAAAAACGACGCTCTCGACGGGCGTCGTTTTTCGTTTCTTGCGGTCGAACGCGTCGGCGGACGGCGACCGGCGAACGGCGGAAAAAGGCGGGAACGGGAAGCGGGCGAACGACGTTTCACGTGAAACATCGCGCGGGGAAACGCAACGCAACGTCGCGCCGCCGGCTTAAAGGAACGCGCAGAGGAGAGCAAAACTCGTCGCGTTTAAAGCGACGTGCATCCCGACGACCGTCGCGTATCGGCGGAGACGCCAATAAACGACGCCCTCGGCCAACGCGAAAATGAAAATGGGGATCGGGTCGACGATCGCGTTCGGGAAGAGAAGGCGAAGCGTCGCGTTCGCGCCGAAAACGACGGGCGCGATGAACGCGAAAACGACGACGCCCCGATAAAAGTCGAGCGCGAAACGCCGCAGCGACGCGAAACAGCGACCGGCTTTGTAAGTGAATTCGGGGCCGAGCCCGACGTCGCCGGTCGTCGCGCCCGTCGAACGTCGGAGAACGCAAAGGCCGAAAACCAACGCCGCGACGTTCGCGACCCCGGCGGCGAACATCGTTCGGAAGAGGCGGTTTAGCGTTTCCGGATCGCGCGCTTCTTCGGGCGTTTCCGGGGCGCCGGCGTGTATCAGGCCGAAGACGAACGCCGGGACGAGAATCGCGAACGCGGAGCGGAGGTAAAAGGCGCGGCGTTCCATCGGCGTCGTCGGGTCGGTCCAGCGGAATTCGGTCCCGCTTGGCGCGGCGGGGGCGGCGGCGCCGTTGGAGAAGGCGGCGGAGGCGACGTTCGCGTCGGCGTTCGGGAACGCTCGGTCGACGCTTGCCGGTTTGGCGGTCGACTCCGCGTCGACGTTCGGAAACGCTCGGTCGACGCTTGCCGGTTTGGCGGTCGACTCCGCGTCGACGAAGGGGCGACGCGGCGCGCCCGGCGGCGGCAGGATCGCTTGGAGCGCGTAATTTTCGAGCGTTCCTTGGAAGAGGACGCGGAAGAGGAACTCCTCGGCGAACGGCGCGGCGATCACCGCGACGAAGAAGCAAAGGAGGAGCGTTTCGAACGCCCAAGGGGTCGAACGGGAGCGGATAAGAAGGCGGGCGAGCGGGTGCTGCGTCGCGAGGTTTTTGGCGTCGGGCGCGTCGACGTTCGGGCCGGTGTTTGTTTGCTCGTCGGCGCGAACGCCGGGGTTCGCTTGCTCGTCGGCGTTCGGGTCGGAGTCCGCTTGTTCGTCGGTATTCGGGTCGGAGTCCGCCTGTTCGTCGGCGTTCGGGTCGGAGTCCGCTTGTTCGGCGGTATTCGGGGCGGGGGGCGCTTGTTCGGCGTCAGGCGCGTCGACAGGGGCGGCGACGCTTTGAACGCTCGCGAAGTTGGGAAACCAACTTTGCGGAAGGAACGCGATCGCGTTGGCGGCGAAGAGCGGAAAGAGAATCGCGCCGCAAACGAAAACGGCGAACGCCGCGCCGACGCTCCAAGGAACGAGACGTTTCGGCGACTGCGCCGGAGAATCGTTGCGGAAAATGTCGCCGACGAACCGTCGCGAAACGAAAAGGAACGCGACGTATAAACAAAGCGCGGCGATTGAAAAAATTGCGGTTGAATTCAGGGCGTCGGCGCCGAAAAGCGGAGCGACGGCGAAAAGGGAGAGCGTCGGGAAGTTCATTGGCAAACGCGGAAAGAAAAAGAGGAAAAAAAGAACCCGATCGGTTTCGGGTTCGATGCAAAACGGGGAAAGCGACGGTCGGGAAGCGCGAACGTCGTTTTAACGTTCGTTTGGCGACGTTTGGAGCGTCGTCGTTTTTCCGTTTGTCGGGCGGCGTTTGGGGCGGCGACGTCGTTTTTCCGTTCGCCGGACGGCGCTTCGGGCAACGTTGTTATTTTTCCGTTCGCCGGGCGGCGTTTGGGGCGGCGACGTTTTTCCGTTTGTCGGGCGGCGTTTCGAGCGACGTTGTTTTTCCGTTTGTCGGGCGTCGTTTGGGGCGGAGACGTTTTTCCGTTTGTATGGCTGAGTTT
>JAFTUJ010000530.1 GCA_017466305.1 Thermoguttaceae bacterium | reverse complement strand
GTTCGAGTCCGAATTTTTCTCCGGAACCGGACGTAAAATCGGATGAGCCGCCAAAGGATCCGCCGTTTCGGGCTCTTGCGCCTCGACGTTCGCGTTAAAAACGATTAATCCGGAAACAAAAATCGATAATTGAAGAAATAATAACGTCAAAAAAGAAAAAAGCGTCGTTATTTTCATTTCGTTCCCCCGTTCTCGACGCAACAACGCGCGCCGCAGTAGTAAATTAAGCAAAATAAACAAAAGAGGGAAAATTAAGAAGCGCGAAAAACGCCTCTTTCAAGACGCTCCGACGCGAAACGCTCGAACAAGCCGAACTCGTTTCGCGTCGGAAAAATCGCCGTTTAGAACGGAATTCTAAATTTTAATTAGAATTCTTTCGCGTCGATCCAAGACATCATTTTGCGGAGACGCTTGCCGACTTGTTCGAGTTGGTGATCGTGTTCCGCGGCGCGGGTGCGCTTGAAGAACGGCGCGTTGACTTGGTTTTCGAGGAGGAAGTCGCGAGCGAAGGTACCGTTTTGGATTTCTTCCAAAATCTTCTTCATTTCCTTCTTCGCTTCCGGACCGACGACGCGCGGGCCGCGGGTGTAGTCGCCGTATTCGGCGGTGTTCGAAACACTGTAACGCATGTAGTTCAGGCCGCCTTGGTAGAACAAGTCGACGATGAGCTTCATTTCGTGCATGCATTCGAAGTACGCCATTTCCGGTTGGTAACCGGCTTCGACGAGGGTTTCGAACCCGGCCTTGATGAGGGCGCTAACGCCGCCGCAGAGAACGGCTTGTTCGCCGAAGAGGTCGGTTTCGGTTTCTTCTTTGAACGTCGTTTGGATAACGCCGCCCTTGGTGCCGCCGATGCCCTTCGCGTAAGCGAGACCGATCGCTTTTTCGCGTTCGCCGCATTGATCGTCGAGCGCGATCAAGCACGGGACGCCGCCGCCCTTGACGTATTCCGAACGAACCAAGTGGCCCGGGCCCTTCGGCGCGATCATGATGGCGCGGTTCGATTTCGGGAGGTCGAATTGGCCGTAATGGACGTTGAAGCCGTGCGTCGCGAGGATGATCGCGCCTTCCTTGAGGTTGTCGCGGATGCTGTCGCGGTAAACTTTCCCTTGGACTTCGTCCGGGAGGGTGATGACGATAATGTCGGCTTGTTTGACGGCTTCGGCGACGCACGGAATCGGTTCGAAACCGGCTTCTTTCGCGAGACGATAGTTGTCGGAACCTTCGCGTTGGCAAACGATGACGTTGCAGCCGCTGTCGCGGAGGTTTTGCGCGTGCGCGTGCCCTTGCGAACCGTAACCGATAATCGCGATCGTCATGTCCTTCAAGACGGAAAGATCGGCGTCGTTTTCATAATAAACCGTAGCAGCCATTTGCGCTAACTCCTCAAATTTAAAGTTGTTATGTTTTGCGCGACCGTCGTCTCGTTTTGCGTTAACTTAACATAACGCGACGCGGCGACCGGACGCGGCCGTTTCATTTTTCTTTGTTTATGCGATTGGCGCGACTTGCGCGAATTTTCGTTTCGCTCGACGTTATTCGTTTCGACGCGCTTCTTTTCGTCGCGTTTTATTCGACGTTATTCGTTTCGTCTCGCTTCTTTTCGTCGCGTTTTATTCGACGTTATTCGTTTCGTCTCGCTTCTTTTCGTCGCGTTTTATTCGACGTTATTCGCTTCGACGCGCTTCTTTTCGTCGCGTTTTATTCGACGTTATTCGCTTCGACTTAATTCTTTCGTCGTTTTTTATTCGACGTTATTCGTCTCGTCTCGTGTCTTTTCGTCTCGTTTCGTTTCGTCGCGGTTCGTTTCGAGTTATTCGTTCGAGTCGGCGTCTTTCACGTCGCCCCGAGGCGCGGCGATGCACCCGGAACGGGTCAAGCCGACGATTTTATACGGCGCCAACGCTTTGATAAACGCGTCGATTTTCGCTCCGTCGCCGCTAATTTCGATCAGAAGCGATTTCGGCGCGACGTCGACGACTTGCGCGCGGAAAATCTCGACCAGCTCGAGAATTTCGCTCCGCTCGCCCCGCTCCGCCTCGACGCGAACCAACGCCAAGTCGCGCTCGACGTGTTCGACGCGGGAAAGATTGACGGTTTCAACGACGGTAACGAGCTTTTGCAGTTGGCTCTCCACCTGCCGAATCATGTCTTTATCGACGTTCAGGACGATCGTCATCCGAGAAAAACGCGGGTCTTCCGTCGCGCCGACCGTTAAACTGTCGACGTTGTAACCGCGCGACGCCAACAAACCGGCAACGTGCGAAAGGACGCCGGACGCGTTCTGCACTAAAATCGAAATAACGTTTCTCATTTTTTACTCGTTCTTCGCAATCGAAAAAATTTTCGCCGAGTCGCCGCCCAACGCGCGGGCGTCGGCGTCTCGATGAATTTCTTCATTATACCCCCGCAAGAAATATTGACAAGCGCGGAACAGGCAAACAACGCGTAAAAAAAGAATTGAAACCGATTTTTCTTCAAGAAATTTCGCCAAAAGTTACGCTCTTCTAATCTTCGTCTCTTTTTTAGGAAGACTGCGCAAACGACGTAAAATAGGCAATTTGACTTTTCAACGCGCAACGCCGGCAACCGACGCAACATAGGCAAGACGCGCAAACTTTAACGCTAAGCGCCGTCGAGTTTGTTCGCTCGACGGCGCTCGACGCGCGCTTTTCGTCAACGTTGCGCCAACGCCTTGGCGAGGTAAGGCCCGGTTTTCGACGCCGGGTTCTGCGCGATCTGCTCCGGCGTTCCCTCGGCGATAATCGTTCCGCCTTCGTCGGCGGCGCCGGGGCCCAGCTCGATAATATAGTCGGCCGCGCGCATTATTTGCAGGTTGTGCTCGACGACAATCAACGAATTGCCCGTTTCGAGAAGCGCGTTAAATCCGTCGAGCAACTGAACGACGTCGGCGAAATGCAAGCCGGTCGTCGGCTCGTCGAGGATAAACAAACACGGGCCCTTGCGAGCGTCCGAGAGCCGCGCCGCCAACTTCAAGCGCTGCGACTCGCCGCCGGACAACGTGTTCGCCGGTTGACCGAGGCGCAAATAGTCGAGCCCGACGTCGCAAAGCCGCTTCAGTTTCTGCTGAATTTTCGGCTGACCGCGGAAGAACGAAAACGCTTCGCGCGCCGTCATGTCGAGCGCTTCGGCGATGTTGCGCCCGCGATACGTTACGTCCAGTATATTCTGTTGGTATCGGCGACCGTTGCAGAGCGGACAGCGGACGTACACGTCGGCCATAAACTGCATGTCGATCGCCAAGAAACCTTCGCCCTTGCACGCGTTGCAGCGTCCGCCGTCGACGTTGAAGCTGAAATACCCGGCGTTGTACCCGGCGGCTTTCGCTTCCGGCGTTTCGGCGTACAGCGAACGAATGTCGTCGAAAATTTTCAAATACGTTACCGGATTCGATCGCGGCGAGCGTCCGATCGGCGTTTGGTCGATCAACGCGACTTCGTCGAGCTGGTCGTACCCGAGCAATTTCTCGTACGGGAGCCCTTTCGGCGCGGCGGCGTCCGTCCCGAGTTTCGCGCAAAGCGCCGGATAAAGCGTTTCTTGAACGAGCGAACTCTTGCCGGCTCCGCTAACGCCCGCGACGACGCAAAGAACGCCGAGCGGAAAGACCGCGTTCACGTTCTTTAAGTTGCGCCCGGACGCGCCGACGACCTCCAAAAAGCCGCCGTCCAAAATGCGTCGACGCGGAATCCCGCCCCCGACGCGGCGCCCCGAAAGATAACTTCCGGTCAGCGAGTCCGGCGACGCTTTCATCTCGTCGATCGTTCCTTCGAAAACGACGCGCCCTCCGCCTTGCCCCGCTTCCGGCCCGATCTCGACGACGCGGTCCGCCGCTTCGAGAATCGTCTCGTCGTGTTCGACGACGACGACCGTGTTGCCGCGGTCGCGCAAGCCCTCGATCGATCGCAAAAGCCGCTCCGTATCTTGCGGATGGAGCCCGATCGTCGGTTCGTCGAGAACGTACAACATGTCGACGAGATTCGAGCCGAGCGTCGCCGTCAGGCTAACGCGCCGCTGTTCGCCGGAACTTAACGTTTTCATCGGACGATCGAGCGTCAAATAGCCGAGCCCGACTTGCTCCAAATACTTCAAGCGAGCCCGCGTCTGCTCGAGCGCAATCTTGCCGACTTTGCGCTTCCAAGGCGAAAGCTCCCAAGACTCGATCGTCTTCAAAATTTGCGAAATCGGCGCCGACGACAGGTCGTGAATGCTCTTGCCGCCAATTTTGACCGAAAGCGCCTCTTGCCGCAAACGCGCGCCGTCGCACATCGGGCAGGTTCGGTAACATCGCCAACGACTCAAAAAGACGCGGATATGCATCTTGTATTTTTGCTTTTGCAGGCGAATAAAGAAGCCGTTGAGCCCTTCGTAACCGAGCCGACGCGAACCGTTGAGCAACAGGTTCAACTCTTTGCGCGTCAACTCCGAAAACGGGACGCGCGTTCGGACGCCAAGCTCGTCGGCGATCGCCAAAAAGCGCTTCAAATTGTCGCGGTAAGCGGCGCTGTTCCAAGGCGCGACGGCGCCGTCGTGTATCGAGCGTTTTTTGTTCGGGAAAATCAAGTCGAAGTCGAGCGCCATCAAGTTGCCGAACCCTTCGCAACAAGGGCAGGCGCCGAGCGGACTGTTGAAACTGAAGAGTTTCGGCTCGATCGACGGGAACTCGACGCCGCAATCTTCGCAGCGCGTTCGCCGACTGAACCCGACGAGCGTCCAGCGTTCGCCGTCGAGCTCAAACGCCGTTCCGGTTCGCGTTCGCTCGATCGTTTCGTCGTTTTCGTCGCGAGTTTTCAGGGTCGCGTCGCCCTCGACGAAAACCCAGCAGCGCGAGTCGCCGTACGCGAGCGCCGTTTCGACCGCTTCAAAAACCCGTTCGCTCGCCGTTTTCCCGATTTTCACTCGGTCGACGACGAAGTAAATCGGCGGCGCGCCCGGCGCTTTTTTGATTTCGTTGCGTTGACGAAGATATTGAAACAACGCGCCGTCTTCGCCGTCCGGGTCGATCGTCAAAAGCCGCGACTGCGTTTTCGCTTCGCCGTCGTTCGGGCCGCTTTCGCTCGCGTTTTCGTCGTCGTTTTTCGCGTCGCCCGACGTTTTTTTCCGACCGCGTCGCGTTTTTGACTTCGCGTCTTCCTTCGTTTCGCTCTCGTTTTCCTCGGCGGCTTCGTTTTCCCCCCAATCGTCGACGACGCCGTCGGCGAAGGCCGCGTCAAACTCGCCGTTTTCGCCGTCGACGTCGCGCGCGGCGGCTTCGTCCAGCCCCTCGTCGTCGATTTCGCCGTCGTTTTTAGCGCCGTCGAACTCGTTTTCGTCGTCCGACGATCGGAGCCCGTACTCGGCGAATTCCTCCTCGTCCGACGGAGTCGCCGCCGCCAAATAAAGAAGCCGCGCCTCGGCGTATTTTTCGATCGGGAACCCGCCGGGATCGTCCAAATTGAACGATTCGCCCATCGCGACGCCGCGTCGGAACCCTTTCTCCTTCCACTCGGCTTCAAAATCGGGTTTCGAAGCGCGCAAACTCTCGGTCGACGGCGAAAAAGCGACGAGAACCCGCGTTCCCTCGGCCAATCCGCTCAACGCGTCGACGATTCCCTGCGGCGAGTCGCGACGCACTTCCCGACCGCAACTTTGACAGTACGGCGTCCCGATTTTCGAGTAAAGCAAGCGCAAATAATCGCTCGTTTCGGTCGCCGTTCCGACGGTCGAACGCGACATCTGCCCAAGCGGACGCGACGTTACCGCGACCGCCGGGGGCGCGCCCTCGACTCGGTCGACGTCCGGACGCTCCAACTTTTCTAAAAATTGGCGCGCGTACGCCGAAAAACTTTCGATGTAACGCCGTTGCCCTTCCGCGTAAAGCACGTCGAGCGCAAGGCTGCTTTTGCCGCTCCCGCTGACGCCGCAAAACGCGACCAGCTTATAATAAGGAATATCCAAATCGACCGATTTCAGGTTATGCGCTCGCGCGCCGCGCACCGAGATACGCCCCGGATTCGATCTAACGGGATGGAAAGAAGACATAACGCTCTCTTCGACAAAAATTTAGGCAAACGTTTGGTTTGTCGTTCAAAAAATCAAAACAAGGCGCAAATAATCGTAAACGCGTTGTTAAACGTCTCCGCGCGACAAGTCGACAAGGAAACGGAAATCGACGTTCGTCTTATTTTTCAAAAGCGACGCGACTTCGCTTTTCTTATTATACCCGGAGTCGTCGGAGACGCAAGCGACCGGCGCGCGGT
>JAFTUJ010000529.1 GCA_017466305.1 Thermoguttaceae bacterium | reverse complement strand
GAGCGTTGGCGGTCGCGTTGGCGGAGGGGCGAGCGTTGACCGACGCGGTCGCGTTCGCGTCGAAGGCGGCGTCGCTGAGCGTTCAAAAGTTCGGCGCGCAACCGTCTTTGCCGACTCGCGAAGAAATCGAAAACGTTTAAGAAATTAAACGTCGACGCGAACGTTTTAACCGGATTTGGGCCGAACGATTGGCGACCAACGGGAGCGGAAACCGAGTTCGCGCGGCAGCGCGGGCCCGGAGCGCCCGGCGGCGCCGCTCGGGGCGTCGGGTTCTTTCGTCGCGACGTCGGACGGCGTTCGGGAAAAGGTTCCGGCGCTTCGCGTCGAGGCGGTCGACGCGACGGCGGCGGGCGACTCTTACTCCGGAGCGTTGGCGGTCGCGTTGGCGGAAGGGCGAGCGTTGACCGAGGCGGTCGCGTTTGCGTCAAAGGCGGCGTCGCTGAGCGTTCAAAAGTTCGGCGCGCAACCGTCCTTGCCGACTCGCGAAGAAATCGAAAACGTTTGAATTTTGAGAGATAAAACGTTGAACCGCTAACGCTAAAGTTCTAACGCGTTGAATTTAAAAAGCCGAAAGACGCGCTCTTAGAGGAACCGAGGGCGCGTCTTCCATTTTCTTGCTTTCGCGTGCATTGGTTAAAAAAACAGGGCGAAAACGCGATTTTGTTGAGTTGAGTTTAAACTCCGCAAAAACGCGGGCGAAACGCGATTTTTCGCCGCTTTTCCGAAAAGCGCAAAAACGCGAAAAACGCCCCGTTTTCCTTAAAAAATAGACACGGAATAGACACAAACAACGTTATTTAAAAACTTGCGCGGGTGATTTTGCGGAGTTCGAGCGGCTGACCGTCGAGCGTTATTTCCGGGCGCGCGCCGAACTTTTCAAGCGCCTTGAGGAACGTTTTTAAAATTTCGTCGACGTCCGCTTTGCGTCTGGTCGAGCAGAGCAAAACCCCTTCCGGGCGTTTATCCGTTTCGATCCAGATTTGAAAGTGCGACTCGGGCGCGCCGTCGAGCGCAGCGACGGCCCCGATCGCCAGCGAAATCGCGTAACCTCCGGCAAGGCCGGACAACCCGTCCACTTGACCGACTAAATCGGCGTCGCCCACGCGGTTAGCCGTCGGACGCGCGCGGTCGAGCGCGCGTTGGCAGTACGACAGCTTAACGGGAACGTTCGTTTTCAAGCAAACGCGCCGCGCCGTTTGGTAATCGATTCGTCGTTTTTTCTTAAGAAGGAAGGTTTGGTAAACCTTAAAATCGAAATATTGACCTTGGAGTCGCTCTTTAGGGAGCGGGCGGTCGTCCTCTTCTTCGTCGTCAGGCTCCGGCGCAAGCGTCGTAACTTCAAGCTCTTCTTTGGCGTCGGGCGACGCGGTTTCGGCGGAGGTCGGCGCGTCTTCTTTCATTTTTTCGCCGACGGCGTTCGCGGCTTTCCCGACCGCGCTTACCGCTTTCCCGGCGACGCTCGCGGTCGTTCCGACGAGATTGGCGGCGCCGACGACGACGTTTGCGGCGGTTCCGACGGCTTGGAACGCGGTTCCGGCGATTTTTCCGAAGAGGTTTTTATCGGCCATTTTGATTCCTCCGAGACGCTAAAAACAAAAGATGACGGCGGCGTCTTTGTCGAGCGTCGCCGAGTAAAGAGAAGGCGGGCGTCAGTCGAAGCGGAAGTTTTCCGCGTCGGTCTTACGACCGTTTTTCCAAAGCGCCGGGGTTGCGTCGGCGGCGGCAAGCGCGGCGAGAATTTCGCGCAAGGTTTCGTTCGCGTCGTCGGCGTCGTCGGTCGAGTAGATCGTTTCGTCGCGGTCTGGCCGCTCCGGCGCGCCGATTAAATACTCGGTTCGCGTTTCCTTCGGCTTCGACTCTTTCGCGTCGCCGCCGTCGATCGCTCCGGAAACGCCGCCCGCGACCGCGCCGATGAGCCCGCCGTTCGCCGCGCCGTTCAACGCGCCCATCGCCGCCCGACCCAAAAGGGAACCGACTTCGACGTTCGACGTTTCGCGGACGCGCTTTTCTATCGTTAGATTTTTCAACGCGTTGAAGTAATATTTGCGACCGTGTTTTTCGATTCGGTCTTCAAAAATAAGAAAATCGCCGCGATAAAAGACGAGCGCGGTTTCCGGTTTCTTCTCCGGAACGAGACTTTTCGCGCCCTCGACGACGGCGGAAGCGGCGGAGGTCGTCGCGCTCCCAACGGCGTTGGCGGCGGAAACGGTCGTCGACGCGACGGCTGAAGCGGCGGAAGACGTCGCGCTGCCAACGGCGGTCGCGGCGCTTTTCACCGAGTCGCCGACCGAATGAGCGAACACGGAAACGCCGCCGAAAAAGCGAGACTTCGATTCGGGTTTGTCGATTTTGACGGTATTGTCGCGTTCTTCCGACGCATCCATAAGAACCTCCGCAAGGCAAAGTAAACTAAACGTTAATATTTATAGCGCGAAAATCGTTTTTTGTCAAGCGGATAAACGCGCCTCCTTTAAACGGGGAACGAGGAGGCGCGAAAGGGAAAAGAGAAAAACGCGTTTCGCCGAATCGAACGAACCGCGGCGCCGCCGGGCCCGCCGAAGGCGGTTTTACCCGCGCTTCCGCGCGAGTTCGCTTTCTTCGCTCCCTTCGGTCGCTTGCGGGCCCG
>JAFTUJ010000528.1 GCA_017466305.1 Thermoguttaceae bacterium | reverse complement strand
CCGCCCAAGCCCCCCAAACACCCGGCGGTTTCGACGGTTACGTCCCCGCGCAACCCGTCCAACCGATCCAACCCGCGCAACCTGTCGCGCCTCAGCCGACCGGCGGCTTCGAAGGTTTCGCCCTTCCGCAAACGACGCCGACGACGCCTCGCGTCGAAACGGTCGCCGCCGCGCCCGACGTCGCCCCGCGCCTCGATTTCCCGACCGCTCCGGCGAACCTTTCGCTCGACTTCGACGCTCCGATCGCGTCCGACGCCGCCGGTTTTTCCGGGCCGGAAGTCGTCTTGCCCTCCCCCGATTCGCCGATCAATTCGCCGAACAACGCCTCGGAAGAAGCGCGTCGCCACTTCGAAGAATTTGGCGCCCCGCTCGCGACGCCGCAGTCGCCGATTTCGCTCGAAAGCGGAAAACCGGTCGAAATCCTCGAACCGACTCCGGCAACCGCCGAACCGGCGCCGCAAACGCTCGAAGAAGCGCGTCTTTCGGAAGAAGACGAGCAAAACTTGATCGTCGAAGACGTCCGCGTTTCCGGGCTCGAAATGACGACGCAACAGTTCAACCAAATCATCAAAACGCGAATCGGCGCTCGTTTTAGCCGTCAACGCCTCGAAGAGGACAAGCGCGCGCTCCTGCAAACGAAGCAATTCGTCGACGTCGCGATCTCCACGTCTTGGCGCCCCGACGCGCCGGATAAAGTCGTCGTCAACTTCGACCTGACGCCGCGCCGAATGATGCGTTACATTAAAATCGTCGGAAACCGCAAAATCGCTAAACTCGACATCCTCGACGAACTCGGGATCAAGCCGGGCGAAACGCGAATGGACCCCTACGAAGTCGAAAACGGCCGACTCCGCATCGTCGAACTTTACAAAAGTAAGGAATATCCGGAGCCTTACGTCCAAATTTTACGCGGCGACCGCCCGGAGGACGTCGGCGTCGTTTACCTCGTCGACGAAGGACGCAAGCAAAAAGTTTTCCGAACGCAATTCGTCGGCAACACGATCGCCAGTTCGACGCGTCTCCGCAGTCTTGTAACCGTCAAACCCGGTTTGTTGTACTTCATCGGCGGGAATTTTACGCGTCAACGGTTGGACGAAGACGTCGCGAAACTCCGCGAATACTACCGCGCGCTCGGCTTTTTCGACGCTCGCGTCGACTACGACTACGAAGAAGGCGAAGGGCTCGCCGGCCTCGGTAAAGAAAACGCTTGGGTTACCGTTCGATATATCATCGACGAAGGTCCGCGTTACAAAATTCGCAATTTCATTTTTGAAGGAAATAACGTCGTCAAAACCGAAGAACTCGAGAAGCTCCTGAAGGTGAAGCGGGGCTCGCACTACAATCAAACGGAAATCGAACTCGACCGAATCGCAATCCGTTACAAATATCAAGACTTAGGGTACGTCCGCGCCGACGTCGTTCCGACGCAGCTTTTTACGGACGAACTTGGCGTCGTCGATATTCGTTACACGATTTCGGAAGACCATCGTTACCGCGTTCGCGACATTATCGTCGATTACGTCGGCACGGAGTCGCGCACGATGACGTCGGTCGTCCTCAACATGCTCGACGTCGCGCCGGGCGAGCTCCTCAACGGGAAAAAAATCCGAATGAGCGAAAACTCGCTCCGCCAATCCGGTTACTTCAACGACAAGCCGAACGAAGGTCAGCTTCCTGAAATCGCCGTCGTTCCGGACGAAAGCCGCTCCTTCCGCGTTCGCCCGAACGCCGGACAAAACGGCGGCTCGAACGTCGTCAAAGAAGCGCGACGTTTCGACGAAGACGGAAACGAAATTCCGCTCGAAGAAGCCGAAAAAGCCGACGCGGAAAACGCCGGAAAAAGCGGCAAAACCTATTTTAACGGCAAACTCCGCGAAACCGACGGCGCCAACGGCGCGTCGAACGGAACGCCTTTGAGCCAAACCGCGCGTTCCGCCGAGTTTGCCCAAGTCGCCTATTCCGCCCCGTCCTCCCCGACGGTCGCCGACGACGCGAACGCCGCGTCTTACCGCGCCTACGTTCCGTCGGCTTATTCCGCCAACTCCGCCAACTCCGCCAATTCCGCCAACTCCGCCAATTCCGCCGACTTCGCCGACTTCGCCAATTCCGCTGACTTCGCCAATTCCGCTGACTTCGCCAATTCCGCCAATTCCGCCGACTTCGCCGACTCCGCCAATTCCGCTGACTTCGCCAATTCCGCCAACTTCGCCAATTCCGCCAACTTCGCCAACTCCGCCAATTCCGCGCAACCGACGACGAGCGCCTCCGCGCCGGTCGTTCGAGCGCAAACGCGGCAAATTCCGACCGGTTTTTCGAACGTTACGACGCAAAACGCCGGAAACGCAAACGGCGACGGCGATTACGGTTACGCCGGTTATCGCGCTTACGACGACGGTTCCGCCCCCGCCGCGCCGTCCGAATACGCCGATTCCTCGAATTACGCCAATTCCGAAGCTCCGCTCGCCACCTCCGACGAAAACTCCGCGCCCGGCTTCTCGGACGGCGTTTACGGCTCCGTCGGGCAAGAAATCCTCGACCCGATCGTTCCGCAAGTTCCGGACGACGAAATTTACGACGGCGACGTCTTGGTTAAAGTCCAAGAGGGGCGCACCGGGATGTTCCAAGCGTCGATCGGCGTCAACTCCGACTACGGTCTCGTCGGCAACGTCAGCTTCACCGAACGCAACTTCGATATGTTCCGCTTGCCGACCAGTTTTTGGCGGCTCGACGGTTGGAAGGACGCGTTCCGCGGCGGCGGCCAAATTTTCAGCGCGCAAGCGAGCCCCGGCGACGAAGTCCAACGTTACTCGGTCTCTTGGGACGTTCCTTACGTCTTCAACACGAAATACACGTTCGGCGTTACCGCCCTTTACGGCGACCACTCCTTCGACGATTGGTTCGAATCGCGGTACGGCGGCGAGCTGCGCCTCGGACGCCAATGGACGCCTCGTTTTTCGACGACCGCGAACTTCGGCCTTTACAACGTTAAAATCAAAGACCCGTCCGTGCTGTTTGTGCCGGATTTAACGTCCGCGCTCGGCAAACACGACATGTACACGCTCGGGCTTACCGCGACCTACGACACGCGCAACCACCCGTACACGCCGTCGGCCGGTTACCTTGTCAAGGGCTCGATCGAGCAAGTTCTCGGCGATTACCAATTCCCGCGCGCTTCCCTCGACGCTCGTTATTATAAAACGCTCCGCAAGCGTTTCGACGGTTCCGGACGTTGGGTTCTCGGGCTCTCGTCGCACGTCGGTTGGAGCGGCGACGACGCGCCGATTTACGAACGCTATTACGGCGGCGGTTCGCAAAATATCCGCGGGTTCGAATACCGCGAAGTGACGCCGCGTTACGCGAACACGCATTTCGGCGTCGGCGGGAACTTCGAGTTTTACAACACCGCCGAGCTGTTGATTCCGGTCTCCGGCGGCGACGAGTTCCAACTCGCGTTCTTCGTCGACGCCGGGACGGTCGCGGAAAATATCGACGATTGGGGAACGTTCCGCGTCGCGCCCGGTTTCGGGTTCCGTTTCGCGATTCCGATGCTCGGCCCGGCTCCGCTCGCGCTCGACTT
Organism: Thermoguttaceae bacterium; assembly: GCA_017466305.1. GTDB lineage: Bacteria > Planctomycetota > Planctomycetia > Pirellulales > Thermoguttaceae > RUG369. The sequence continues at coordinate 4,996 of JAFTUJ010000528.1, read as the reverse complement.
CACCTTCCCGGTTGTCAAAGACGATTCGGACGTTACACAGGTCTTCAGCTTCGGCCTTGGGTTTGCGCGCTAACCGTCGAGCGGTCGCTTAAAAACCGCCGCCAAACCGCCCAAACCGGCGAAGCAACCTAAACACCCCAAACCGCCCAAACTATCTAAAACACTCAAACCGTCCGAACCGGCAAAACGCAAAAGTCGGCGCCCGTTTCCCCGCGAAGCGAGCGCCGACGGCGTTTCTTGCGCGACGCGACGGCGCCAACCGACGCGCCGTTCTCTTCCCGTCCTCCGTTACTCTTCGCCCATTTTTCCCTTTTTCTCGTCCGCCGCGAACCGAACGGCGCGAACCCGTCCGCGCGGAACGGTGAACTCGACGTCGAACGCTCGAATCCAAACGCGGCGACGGTCGATTTTTAGCAGTTCGCCGTCGAACTCGTCGCCGTTGCGCAACCAAAAGCGGTCGCGGTCGCGGGCCCCGGACGTTTCCCGAATCTCGACGCAAAACGCCTCCGCCGCGCTCGGGTCGACCGGCGGCAAAAACAGAATCGCGTCGCCGGGCCGTTTCGGCGTTCGTTCGCGACGGTCGCGCCGTCGATCCTCCGTTTCGATTCCGGTCGCGTCGACCGCGACGATTTTGCCGACCGCCGCGACCGAATCGAGCGCCGAACGCCCGTTTTCTTCGTCGCCGTCTTTTTTTTCCCCGTCGGGCGTCCGCAAAATCCAATCGTCCCCCGGGTTGGGTCGCGCCGTCGTTTCCTTAGTCGGCGGCGCGGCTTCGCCTCTTTCGTTCGCCTCCGAGACCGTCGGTTCTTCTTCCGCCCCGCTCTCCCGCCCCGACGCGACGGAGACCGTTCCCAACGCGCTTCCGACGCAAAACGCCGCCGACGCCAACGTCGCCTTCAACGTCGACTTCAACGCCGACTTCAACTTTAAACTTTTCATTTTTGCCTTATTTTTCAATTGCGCCTCGCGTTTTGCGTCGTTATTTTTCTCTTTATTTTAACGCCGCCCCGCTCAAAAGCAAGCGACGCGCCGACATTTCAAAATAGGCGCTTTACGCAAACATTTCCAACTCCGTAAATTTTTCCAAAAACAACAAATATCCGGTTTTTTCTAAATTTGCCGCCGACTTGCGTCGATAAAACGATTAACATCGTTAAAGGTTCTCGCGTTTTTCGCCGTTGAAAAGCGCGTTTTCCCCCCTTGAACCCCTTATCTTTCCAAGACTTGTCCGCGAGGTAGTAATGAAAAAGTATTGGCAAACCTTATTGACCGTCGGCTCGATCGCGACGTTAAGCGCGTCTTCGGCGTTCGGTCAAACCGGTTATTTCGGATATAACGGCGGCGCTTGCGCTCCGAACTGCGAACTTCCGCCCGTTTGCGAACCGGTCGCTCCGGCTTGCGAACCCGTTTGCGCTCCCGTCTGCGACGGCCCGCCGGCCGCTTGCGAACCGACCTGCGCCCTCCCGCCGGCTCCTTGCGAACCGTCCTGCGGCCCGTCCTTCGGTTGCGCTCCGTATTGCGGCCCCGGATACGGTTACTGCGGTTTCGGCGGTTGCGCGCCCTGTTACGACCTCGCCGCGCTCGTCGGCGGCGCCCTCGACGTCGCGACCGCGCCCTTCCATTGGGCCGCCGCGATGTTGACCGAAGGAATTTACCCGGACTGCGGTTGCGCGCCGCGTCCGCCGAAGACGAACTGCGACCCTTGCGATATCTGCGGCAACTTCGTCGGCGGTTGCGGCGAAGAGTGCGACGCGCCCCCTTGCGCGAACGGCTACGCCAATTACAACGGTTACAACAATTACGGCGGTTACGCCAATAATTACGGCGGCGGATACGGTTACGACGCCGGTTCCTACCCGGTCGGCGCTTACGACGCGGAAGCTTACGACGCGTCGCCGACTCGCCAAAAAGCCCCGTCGGGCGCCGCTCCGACGTCCTCGCGCGCCGTTCCGGAAACGCTCCCGCGCGAAGCGGTTCAACGCGGCGGTTACTCGCTGGCGCCGCAATATCGCCGTCCGTCCTTCGCGTTCGGTTCCTTCGACGTTCAAACGCTCGTCGGCAATAAACGTCAAGCGCCGAACTTCGCGCCGGTCGAACCGCTTCCCGCGACGCGTTCCGATCGTTACGAAGAGGAATACGCCGTTCAAACGTTCGCTCCGAACGCTTCGCAAATTCGCCAAGTTTCCAACTTAACGCAAGCGACGCGTCCGACGCAAAACGCGCAAATTCGCCAAGCCGCCGTTATCCCGCATTCGACGGAAATCGCCCAAAACGCCCGACGCTCGCAACCGACTCAAATTCGCCAAAGCGCTCGTTACCCGCAACCGACGCAAACCGTCGTTCCGAACGTCCCGAACGTCCGCTCGACGCAACCGCGGCAAATCGCCGACGCGACGCCGCTCGTCGAAGAACGCGCGACCGGTCGCCCGCGAACGTTCGGTCAAGTGCGTCCGAACCCGACGAACGCTCGATAACGCTTCCCCATTTCTCCTCGGTTCGCTATATTGACGCGAGCCGACGTTCTTAACGCAACCTCAACGCACCCTCAACGCAACCTCAGCGCGCCGACGCCGGTCGACGCGCTCCCCCCGCTTGAAATTTGTCGCGACGTCGACCGCTCGAACGCGGTCGCGTCTTCGCTCGATACAAGGAGATTCAGTCAATGCGACTCGCTCAACGTCCCTTCGAACGTCTGTCGCGCGGCGCCGGTCTCGCGGTCGCGCTCGGCCTCCTCGTCGTTTCGTCGACGGCGTTCGGCCAATACAAACCGGAACAAATTTTGAAACAACGCCCGACGCAAGCCGACGTCGAAGTCGACGAGCCGACGGCGGAAGAAACGCCGAACTGCCAAGTGAAAGCGTTCAAAGAAGGCGGTTATCAAGGCGTTTGCCTTTACGCGCCGGACGGAACGACGCCGCTGCGCGTTTGGTGCGCGCCGCCGCCGAAAGAAGGCGCGAAAGCGACGGTCGAACAAATCCGCTTCTTCCGCGACGGGCGCGAAGTTTACCGCGACGTTCTCGGCAAGGAAGCGCGTTGGGTCAACGCCGGAGGAAGCCGCCGCGGTCAAATCGACCCGAAAACGAAACAAATCGTCGCTTGGCTCTCGATCTCGCCGGAAGAAGCGACCGCCGAAATCGTCGCCGCGCTCGCGACGAACGACTTCGACCGCTTCCAACGCGTCGCGCTGACCTCCGCCGACCTGAAAACGCTCGGTCTCGGCGGCTCGCTCGCGCAAGAGCTCGAACGTCAAATCGCCGCCGCGGACGCCGACGGGTTCGCGAAACTCGCCGCCGCGTTGAAACTCCCCGCCGACGTTCGTTGGGGCGCGTTCAACGGCAACCGTCCGGCGACGATTCCGGCCGGTCAAGACGGGCTCGCGAAAGACTTGACCGTTTATTACAACGCCAACGTCGTCGTCGTTAAAGGCGACGACGCGACGCAAAGCCAACAACTTTACGTCGGCGACTTGGTGCAAGTCGGCGACGCTTGGAAAATCGTCGGTCTTCCGAGCGGCGAAGCGTTCGGGGAAGCGACCGGCGTCGTTTCCGCGTCCTCCGTCTTCTTCCCGGCTGAAGGCGCCGCCGTCGCCGGAGCGGAAGGAGCCGGCAACGCCGAAATCGGCGCCGAGCTGACCGCCGCCTATCAAGCGCTCGAAGCCGCGTCGCCGACCGAATATCCCGCCGCTTGCGAAAAAGCGTTCAACCTGCTCTTGACCCTCGCGGCGCAAAACCCGACCGAGGAAACGAGCCTCGTTTCGCAAGCCGCCGACTTGGCGTTCAGCGGCGTTCAGTCCGGCCTTTACCCGACGGGCGCGGAAAAACTCGCCGCGTTGGCCGACGTTTACAAAGATTCGTCGAACGCCGAGCTGAAAGCGCACGTCCGCTATCGCCAAATCACCGCCGACTATTACGCCGTCGCGCAAGCGCAACCGCGTCCGAAAGACTCCGAACTCGCGATGGCGCAAGAAAAATACGCCGAAGACCTCGCGACGTTCGTCGAAGAATACGCGACGACGACCGCCGGCGCCGAAGCGACGCTCAGCCTCGCGATGAACAACGAGTATATGGTCGAAAACGACGCCGCGGCGAGTTATTATTCGCAAATCGCGCAAAACTTCCCGGAATCGCAACTCGGTAAAAAAGCCGCGGGCGCGCTCGCTCGACTCCAAGCGGAGGGCGGCGAACTGAAACTCCCGGCGGCCCGTTACTTCGGCGGAGGCGTTTGCGACCTCGCCGCGCTCAAAGGGAAACCGACCGCGATCTTCTGCTGGGCGAGTTGGGAACCGACGAGCGTCGACGCGATGAAACGCCTCGCGGCGGGCGGCGCGCTCAACGTCGTCGGCGTCAACCTCGACGCTATGCCGAATCCGGAAGCGACCGCCGAAGAACAAAACGCGTTCTATAAGGAACTCGTCGCCGGTCAACCTTGGAAAAACGTCTGCGACCCCGCCGGGCTCGACGGCGCGCTCGCGACCGCGCTCGGAATTCCGAACGCGCCTTGGATCGTCTTGATCGACAAAACCGGCAAAGTCGTTCGTTCGAACGTAACGAGCGTCGAAGAACTCGAAAGCTTCCTCGCCGAAATGAAGTAAACCGCGCAAATTAGGCAAAATACGCCGAACGCGCCAACTCGAAACGCCGTCGCGCTTCCAACGCGGCGGCGTTTTTTCATTTTCGCGCGGCGACGCGGCGGGCCCCAAAAGCGAACTTAACCGGAAACGCTCGACTTCCAACGCGGCGACGGTTACTCGTTTTCGCGCGGCGGTTCCGTTTCTTTTCCGTTCGCCGCCCAATCCTCGACCGCGTTCGCCGTTTTTTCGCTCCACTCGACCGCTTTCGCCGACGCCGCGTCGCCCCATTCTTCCGCTTTCGCCGACGCCGCGTCGCCCCATTCTTCCGCTTTCGCCGACGCCGCGTCGCCCCATTCCTCCGCTTTTTCGCGAACCGGCGCCGACGCTTCCCAAAGCGCCGCCTTTTGCTCGTCGAACGTCTCCTTG
>JAFTUJ010000058.1 GCA_017466305.1 Thermoguttaceae bacterium | reverse complement strand
TCGATCAGCGAATAAACGACGTTTCCGCGTCGGCTGTCGCAATAGACGGGGGGCGAAAGCGCCAAAACCGCCGCGACGCGAGGGTCTTTCAACGACGGACCGTTGTCCGGCGGAAGCTGTCCGGCGACGAGGAGCGCGGCGAGAGCGCCCAAGTCGTTCCCGGCGACTCCGACGCGGTTCAAATCGAGATCGCGCCCAAGCGGTCCGTCGGCGTTTTGCGTCGTCGCGAGAAAATCGAGCGCGGAACGAATCGCCGTCGCTCGGTCGCGCGCCGTCCAAGAATGCCGATACGCTTCCTTCAGCTCGCCCATCGGTCGCAATTTGCCGCGCCAAACGGACTCGTCGCTCTCCGGATGCCGCAAGCAAAGCGTTACGACGCCGCGCGCCGCCCAAGCTTCGCCCAAATACGCGAACCGCTCCGCCGAACCGCCGAGCCCGTGCGAGTAAACGACGACCGAAAATTTCGCCCCCGCGACCGGAGGCGCCGCCGGATAAAAGACGAGCGCGGAAACCGGCTCTCCGCGACGGTCGCGCCAAGAGACTTCCCGCCGCCCGACCGGATAAACGACGCTCGAAACCGCGACGCTCGCCGCCGAGGCCGCCGCTTCTTTCGCGTTCATCGCCGGAGGGCCGAGCGGTTCGTCGATCGGCGTTCCCAGAGGTTCCGCCGCGACGTTCGCGACGTAAATCGGGGCCGCCGCGTTCGGAATCTCGCCCTTAACCGCGTCGGCGCCGAAAAGACCGACGCTCGACAAAAGAAACGCCGCTCGCGCCGCGCTTCGTCGAAAAATCGCGTTGATATTATCGTTCGGTTTCATCGTTCGTCGCGTTGTTCAAATTCCCGACCGGCCCGACGCCGCTCGACTTGTTTCAAAGTAAAAAACGCCCTAACCGCCGCGTCGTCGACGCGTATTTACCGAAAATATCGAACGGGTCGAGGCGCGAACTTTAACAAAAACGCCGCTCTTTCGCCGTCTCGTCGCCAAGAAAACGAAGCGCGACAAATTCGCAAAAACGCGACGCAAAAAGTTTTACGTCGTTTTAAAACTTTCCGCGTTCTCCCGATTTTCGACGGGAGATCAGCGGACGAGGCGGGATTCGAACCCGCGGACGGGGAAACCGTCGCCGGTTTTCAAGACCGGTCCCTTAAACCGCTCGGGCACTCGTCCTTATGTATACTTGTCAACGAACGCTCCTAAAACCGCTCGGGCGCTCGTCCGGTTGCAACGATTTTAACGACAAAACGCCCCAAAACCGCGCGAGCGCTCGTCCGGTTGCAACGATTTTAACGACAAAACGCCCCAAAACCGCGCGGGCGTTTCATTTCGCTCGACTTCTTGCGCGGCGGGTTGGAAATCGTTAATACCGGCAAAACTCGTTCGACCAAAACTTATTGTACTCGATTTTTTCTTGTCGTCAAGCGGGGGCGCGCCGCCTTTCCGTTTGACAAACGATTCGCGACGTCGTACAATGGGAAACGTTCCCGCCGACGCCGCCGTCCGCGCCGTTTCGCCGGAAGCGCCGCAAAATGTCCCGCTTCACGTTTCCGCTTTACATTCCCCTCGTTTCCTTCATTTCCCCCTTTTTAACATTTTTCCTCGTTCGGCGTTCGACCGTTCGCGTCGTTTCGCTTTAATTTAGGAGGTTTTTATGCGTTCGCGTCCTTTGCGTCGACTTTTCCGACGCTCCCATTTTTCCCTTGCGTCGTTTCAAAGGACGGCGCGGCTTTTAACGGTTTTAACGGTTCCAACGGTTTTAATGGCGTTTTCGACGTTTTCTACGTTAGCGCCCTCCGTTTTGGCGCAACCGTCGGCTCCGGTCGCGACGCCGGTTTCGACCGCGCCGACGAAGTTGCTCGTCGATTTGCTTGAAAAGACCGACGTCGTTTGGCGCGACGGCTATCCGACGCAACTGACGTTGGCCGACGTTCCGAAAGCGGTCGAGCGTCTGCAAATCGCGGAGATTCGCTCGTCGCGCCCGGCGTTTTCTTGGGTCGTTCCGGCGCCGAAGCGCGGCGCGGCGCAGTCCGCTTGGCGGATTCAAATCGCGACCGACCGTTCGATTCTCGCCGAGTCGAAGGGCGCGCCGGACGTTTGGGACTCCGGCAAAACGCCGGGCGCGGAGTCGACCGCGGTTCCGTTCGGCGCTTCCGAGCCGCTCAAACCGTCGACCGTTTATTATTGGCGCGTTAAAACTTGGGACGAAACCGACGCGCCGTCCGATTGGTCGGCGATCAAAGCGTTCCAAACCGCCGCGACGCTCGACGAAAGCGGCGCGAGCCGTTACCCGCTCGTCAAAAAAGTCGACCGTCCGCAAAGCGCGACGCCGCTCGACGACCGAACGACGTTTTACGACTTCGGACGCGCGTCGTTCGGACAAATTCGGGTCGAAATCGACTCGAAAGCCGCCGGTCGCGTCGCGCTCGTTCGGGTCGGCGAACGGGTCAAGGACGGTCGAGTCGACCGCAAGCCCGCCGGGTCGACGCGTTATTGGGAGTACCGCCTGCCGCTCCAAACCGGGCGTCAATTTTACTCGATCAAGACCCGCGTCGACAAGCGCAACTCGAGCGGCGCCGCCGTCTTAATGCCCGATTACGTCGGCGAGGTGATGCCGTTCCGATACGCCGAAGTCGAAATTTTGCCCGCGACGCCCGCCAAAACCGACAAAACCGTCAAAACCGACGCGGCCGAAACGCCCGCCGACGTCGCCGAAACCGCGCAAAGCGCCGAAACTTCCCAAAGCGCTGAAACCGCGCCAACCGTCGAAACTTCCCAAAGCGCTCAAAGCGTTCAAAACGCCGACGCCGCGACCGAAACCGCCGAACCCGCGCAAGTCGGCTCCCTCTTCGACGCGGCCCCGGAACCGGTCGTTTGCTCGGTCGCTCGCGAAACGGTCGTTTACCCGTTCGACGTCTCGGCGTCCTATTTCGACTGCGACGACGACCGCCTGAACCGCGTTTGGGACCTTTGCCGTTATTCGATTCCGGCGACGACCTTCGCGGGCTATTACGTCGACGGCGACCGCGAACGCATCCCTTACGAAGGGGACGCGCTGCCCAACCAACTGAGTCATTATTGCGTCGACCGCGAATATTCGCTCGCTCGGGTAACGCTCGAATACTTGATTTTTCACCCGACTTGGCCGACCGAATGGCACCTGCAAATTCCGCAAATCGCTTGGTTCGACTACTTGTATACCGGCGACGCGCGGCATATCCGGCGGTATTACGAAGATATTAAGGCGAAAACGCTCGTCGCGCTCGCCGAGGATAACGGCCTCATCAGCACAAGAAAAGGCAAAACGACGCCGGAATTTTTCGCGTCCCTCCACTTCAAAGGGTCGAGTTCCCCGTTCGGCGACATCGTCGACTGGCCGCACAAGGGGCTCGCCGGGAACGAAAACGCGGAGTCCGGCGAGACGGACGGTTTCGTTTTTAACGATTTTAACGTCGTCGTCAACGCTTACCATCACGTCGCGCTGAACTCGGCGAAGCGGTTCGCGGAGATTCTCGGCGAAGAGGCGGACGCGGCGTTCTTCGCGGCGCAGATCGAAAAACATCGAAAAGCGTTTCACGAAACGTTTTTCGACGCCGAAAGAGGGGTTTACCGCGACGGCGAGGCGACCGATCACGCGTCGCTGCACGGCAACATGTTCCCGTTGGCGTTCGGGCTCGTTCCGGCGGAGAACGTCGAGAGCGTCGCGGCGTTCGTTCGGTCGCGCGGGATGCGTTGCAGCGTTTACGGCGCGCAATTTTTGCTCGACGCCGTTTACGAAGGGAACGACGGCGAGTACGGTTTCGAGCGAATGACGGCGGACGACCTGCGCGGTTGGCTGAACATGCTCCGCGTCGGCTCGACGATTTCGCTCGAAGCTTGGGACGACCGTTACAAGCCGAACCAAGACTGGAATCACGCTTGGGGCGCGGCGCCGGCGAACGTTATCCCGCGCAAGTTGGTCGGCGTCGAACCGACGAGCCCCGGTTTCGCGACGCTTCGGGTCAAGCCGCAAATCGCGTCGCTGCGTCGAGTCGACGCGCTCGTTCCGACGATTCGCGGCCCGGTCGAAGTTCGGATCGCCCGTCCGACCGACGCGGTTTACTCGCTCGCCGTTTCGCTCCCGGGTAACGTTAAGGCCGACGTTTACGTCCCGGCGCTTTCGGACGACGACGCGCTTTACGTCGACGGCGTTCCGGCGGCGGAGTCGGCGACCGGCGTTAAGTTCGTTCGCGACGGCGCGTTTTGGAAAGCGGAGAACGTCGGCGCCGGCGTTTGGCGTTTCGAGCGCCGCGCTCCGGAACCCGCCGAAACCTCCCAAGACGCCGAAACGACGGGAACCGCCGAAACCGCCCAAAACGCCGAAACGACGGGAACCGCCGAAACCGCCCAAAACGCCGAAACTTCGCAACCGCAAGAGTCGACGCGCCCCGCCGAACCGGCGCAAGCGGAATAATCGCTGCGATCGTTTCAACCGACGCCCCGCCCGCCGCGACGAAAACGCCGACTCGCCGCGGCGGACGCGCTCGGTTTCGCCGATTTTGTCAATATATTAATAAAGGGCGTCGAGAAAGGCGTCGAGCGCGCCCGTTTCCCTCTTTCCTTTCTTCCCCATTTCCCCTACTTTACCCCAAAAGGAGCCGCCCCAATGCGCCGCCGCGACCGCGAAGTCGTCGACCCGACCCGAATCGAAGAGATCATCGCC
>JAFTUJ010000527.1 GCA_017466305.1 Thermoguttaceae bacterium | reverse complement strand
CGTTCGACGCCGAAGTCGCCGAACTTTTGGTCGTCGCGCTCGATTTGAAAGCGACGGTGAAAAAAGAAGCGACGCTCGAAGAGCAATACGTCGATTCCGCGTTCGATCAAGTCGACCCGGACGAATCGCTCAAACCGCGCGCGCCGGTCGTTACCTTCCTCGGACACGTCGACCACGGGAAGACCTCCTTGCTCGACCGCATCCTGCACCTGCACGTCGTTTCCGGCGAAAAGGGCGGGATCACCCAGCACATTCGCGCGTATCGCGTTTCGACTCCGGGCGGCGACGTAACGTTCGTCGACACGCCGGGCCACGAAGCGTTCACCGAAATGCGCGCTCGCGGGGCGAACTGCACCGACGTCGCCGTTTTGGTCGTCGCCGCCGACGACGGCGTGATGCCCCAAACGGAAGAAGCGATCAGCCACGCGAAAGCGGCGGGCGTTCCGATCGTCGTCGCGTTGAACAAAATGGACTTGCCGGGCGTCAATCGCGACAAGGTGATTCAAGAACTCGCGACGAACGACTTGATGCCGAGCGAATGGGGCGGCGACGTCGAAATCGTCGAAACGAGCGCGACGACCGGCATGGGCGTCGACAACTTGCTCGACACGCTCTTGACCGTCGCCGAATTGCACGAGCTGAAGGCGAATCCGGATCGCCGCGCGACCGGCGTCGTTTTGGAAGCGTCGTTGCAAGCGGGCGAAGGCGTCGTTTGCAAGGCGTTGGTTCAAAAGGGGACGCTGAAAGTCGGCGACGTGATCCTTTGCGGTTCGGCTTACGGTCGCGTCCGCGCGATGACCGACACGCTCGACTTGCGCAAGCATATGAAAGAAGCCGGCCCGAGCGTTCCGGTTTCCCTTACCGGTCTCGACGTGCCGCCGGCCGCCGGGAGTAAGTTCGTCGTCTTGGAAGACGTTTCGGTCGCTCGTCAAATCGCCGAAGAGCGCGCGAAACGGGAACGCGAAGTCGAATTGGCCGACGTTCAGTCGCACGTTACGTTGGAAAACCTCTTCGAGCGAATGAATTCGTCGAAACAACAAACGTTGAACGTCATTCTTCGCGCCGACGTTCGCGGTTCGATCGAAGCGATTCGCAAAGAGTTGGGCAAACTTGAACATCCGGAAGTTAAAGTTAAGATTTTGCAAGCGTCGGTCGGCGGCGTTACCGAAGCGGACGTTTACTTGGCGGACGCTTCCGACGCGATTATCGTCGGGTTCAACGTCGTTCCGGACGAAGGCGCCCGCGCGTTGGCCGAGAAGAAAAAGATTCAGGTGCGCCGTTACGACGTCATTTACAAGCTGACCGAAGATATTCGCGCCGCGCTCGAAGGGATGTTGAAGCCGATCGAGCAGGTGAAGGAACTTGGGCGCGCGTTGGTGCAACGAGCGTTCAACATCAGCCGCGTCGGGACGATCGCCGGTTGCCGCGTTATGTACGGCGTGATCGAGCGCGACTGCCGAATCCGCGTCATCCGCGACAGCAGAATCATCGGCGATTACCAGCTCGACACCTTGAAGCGCGAAAAAGACGACGTCAAGGAAGTGCACGACGGGTACGAATGCGGTATGAAGTTGAAGAACTTCAACGACGTTAAAGAAGGCGACGTCTTGGAAGCGTACAAGATCGAAGAGGTCGCCCGCACGTTCTAACGTCGGGAGAGGGGAAGACGAACGTCGCGGACAAGCGTCGCGGCGTCGATTCCCGTCCGAGGAAAACGCGAATTTGAGTCGAGATTTTCTCGCGGCGTTGGGAAAATTCGTTTGAATTCGCGTTTTTTCGTCGAAAACGTCGAGAAACGAGCGCGTCGACCGAGCGAAGCGCCGCGGTTTGCGCCCCTTTAAGCAATAATATCGATAAAAACGGAGTAAAGGAGAAACGATGGCTTCTCGAAGAACGTTAAAAGCGGCCCAAGCGATTCGCGAGGTCGTCGCGACCTCCCTCTTGACGGACTTGAAGGACCCGCGCGTCGAAACGACGACGATTACGAAGGTTGAAGTTTCCGCCGATATGCGCAACGCGAAAGTTTTCTTTATGATTCGCGGAGGCGAAGCGAAGGAGCGTTTGGCGTTGAAGGGCCTGCAAAGCGCCGCCGGTTATTTGCAGCAAAAGTGCGCGAAGCGAATCGACGCGCGTTACACGCCGAAGCTCTCCTTCGAAGTCGACGAAGGCGTTAAGAATCTGCTCGAGATTACGCGGATTCTCGCCGAAGAACGAAACGCTAAAGAAGCCGCCGAACGCGGAAACGAAGCGGAAGAAGAGTTCGAAGAAGAATTCGAAGAAGACGAAGACGAAGCGGACGAAGAAGACGACGCCGACGATTCGCAGGCGAACGGTTGAGCGTCCCTCCGACGAACGATAAACGCTCGGACGTCGGAGGTGTTTTTCGGGAACGCGTTTACAAAACGGCGCGTCGGCGGCGTTGGGAGTCGAACGTCGCGTCGCGTCGAAGGACGGCGAGAGCGTTGGAGAAAAAATGAGTTCGCGTCAAAAAGAATTGAAAAAACTTTACAAGAAACTGAAAAAACGTTATCCCGACGATCCGGTCGTCTTGTCGCGCGACCGTAAAATGCTCGAACATTTAGTTTTCGCGGTTTTTTTGGAAAACGCGAAACGCGAGGCCGCGCGCGCCGCGTTCGCCGCGATGGAGCGATATTATATCGATTGGAACGAAATTCGCGTTTCGACGGCGAACGAAATCGCCGACGTCGTCGATATGATTCCGGACGCGACGCGAGCCGGCGAACGGTTGCGTCGTTTGCTCCAATGGATTTTTGACGCGACGTATAAATTCGATCTCGAAGAGTTGCGCGCGCAGGGGCGGGACGGAGTTCTCGAATTTTTGAAAACGGTTCCGTTTTCGACCGCCTTCATGAACGATTACGCGGCGTTGTTTGGCGTCGGCGAAGGGCCGCTTCCTCTTGCCGAGGGCGCGATGCGGGTTTTGCGGCTGCTCGACTTTGTCGTCGTTTCGGCGGACGGTCGCGAGATCGTTCCGGAACTCGACGGAGCGTTCGAAGGCGACGAAGCGCGCGATTTCTTCTTCGCGTTGCACGAACTGGGCGTCGAGATGCTCGACGACGAACTCCGCCCCGACGCGATGAAGTTTTTGCGCTCCATCGACGCGGCGGTCGACGAACGCTCTTGGAAACCGTTTGTCGAACCGACCGGTCCGACCGATCCGCGAGAGATCGCTCGCTTGGTCGCGAAGCAAGAGAAGCGGCAAAAACGCGCGGCGACGCCCTTGATCGACGAAATCGATATGCTCGACGACGCGATCGAGTCGGACGATTTGGACGGAGACGACCTCCTGACGAAGGACGCCGACGACGGATACGGCGAAACTTTTGGTGCCGACGAAACGAGCGTCGACGACGATTCCGCGTTCGGGTTAATGAAAAAGCGCGCGCGAAAGAATTTTGGTCGCGATAAAAGCGCGGGCGAAGAAACGACCTTGACGCGCAACGGCGCTTCCTACTCCGATTTTTACTCGAGCGGCGAACGCGATCTTTTTACTTTTGAAGACGCGCCGGAACTCGAGGACGAAAAACGCGCCGTCGCTAAACCGAAGAAAAAACGGCAAAGCGACGCGAGCGAGGAAAAGGTAACGGAAGACGCGAACGAAACGAAAAAGGACGACGCGCCGAAAACCCGGAAGAAGGCGCGCGGCGACGAATTCGAGTCCGATGAAAAATCGGAGAAAAAAGAAACGAAAAAAGCCGCGAAAAAGTCGCCGTCGAAAAAAGAAGCGAAAAACGGCGACACAAACGCGGAAGAATCGGGGGCGGAAACCGTTCGCAAGCCGAAGTCGCGGGCGAAGGGGAAGACGAATAAAAACGAAGAACCGAGCGACGGCGCGGCGAATTAAGCCGGCGATAAGCGACGTTTAACAAAACGAAGTCGTCGCGGCGCCGTCGAACGTTCGCGCGTTTGGGGAAGCGGCGACGGCGCGACGGCGTAAATTTGAATATCGATTGTTTTTTCTTTTTGGCGAGGAGAATCTGATGGCTGGGCATTCCCATTGGGCCGGTATTAAACATAAAAAAGCTTTGATCGACGCGAAACGCGGGAAACTTTGGAGCAAATTGGCGAAGGCGATCATCGTCGCGGCGAAGCAAGGCGGCGGCAATCCCGACGAAAACATCCGGTTGCGCGCGGCGATCGACGAAGCGAAGGCGGTCAGTCTCCCGAAAGAAAACATTATTCGAGCGATCAAGCGCGGCACCGGCGAACTCGACCCGGTCGAACTCGAAGAAGTGTTGTACGAAGGGTACGGCCCGAACGGCGTCGCGGTGATGGCGGCCGGTTTGACCGACAATCGCAACCGCACCGCGCCGGAAATCCGCAAGATTTTTGAAGTTTGCGGCGGTAAAATGGGCGCGTCCGGCTGCGTCTCTTGGAACTTCGACAAAAAAGGCGTCGTCGAGATTCCGGTCGACCAAAAGGGCGAGGAAGAGATGATGGAACTCGCGATCGAAGCGGGCGCCGACGACGTCGCGACGAACGAAGATTCGTATGAAGTGCAATGCGAACCGGAAGCGTTCGACGCCGTTCTCGCCGCGTTCGAGCAAGCGGGCTTGCATCCGGAACACTCGGAAATCGCTTACGTTCCGCGCGACACGATGGAGATTAAAGATCTCGAAACCGCGAAAAAGGCGATGAAGTTGATGGACGCGCTCGACGAACACGAAGACATTCAAAAAGTGTCCGCTAACTTTGTTATCGCGCCGGAAATTTTGGCGCAACTTGAAGATTAGTCAAAGATTCGGCGGAGTTTTGCGTTGAGGAGCGGTCGCGTTCGGCGGTTGGAAAACGGCGAACGCGGCGCCGTGAAAGCGCGATTTTAGGCGACTCCGCTAGAAACGGGCGACGTTAAGCGCGTCGACCCGTTTTTGTTTTTTCTTCTTCTCTTGCCGGCGACCGTTTCAATGAACTCTCGCGATAAGAAAAAACGTTCCATTGCCGCGCCGACGGTTCCTTATTTTATCGCCGTCGCTTCGGGGATTCTTGCGGACGCTTGGTTCGCGCCCGGTTTTCCATGTTGGGCGATTCTTGCAATTCTTGCCGCCGCGGCGAGTTGCGTTCTTTTTTATCGCGATCTGAAACAGCGTCCGACGGCGGAAAAATCGACGTTAAAAAGGGCGGTTTGCGCAAACGACGCGGATTTTAACGCCGACGCCGAAGCTTTGAACGGCGAACGCGTCGACGGCGACGCCGAGATTGACGTTGAAGTCGACGTTGACGTCGACGCCGAGATTGACGTTGAAGTCGACGTTGCGACCGGCGGCGAAGCGCAAGAGCGACCGGAAGCGGAAGAGGGCGGCCAACCCGAGCCGTCGCTCGACCGCGACGCGGCGGCTTATTGGGCCGATTGGTTGGCGGCGAACGGCGGAGAGGCGGCTAAGTTTGCGAGCGAAAAGCGCGTCGACGGCGAAGAATCGCAAGATTGGAACGCGGCGTTGAGCC
This sequence comes from Thermoguttaceae bacterium, assembly GCA_017466305.1. Classification (GTDB taxonomy): domain Bacteria; phylum Planctomycetota; class Planctomycetia; order Pirellulales; family Thermoguttaceae; genus RUG369. The sequence goes on along the minus strand of JAFTUJ010000527.1, from coordinate 4,906 downwards.
GTTTTCTTGCCGAGCGGCGGCGTCGGGGATTGCCGACGGTCGGCGCGGCGCGTTTCGCCGACGTTGAGAAAAACGGTCGAGCGGAAAGAGCGAACGGAAGAACGGTCGACGATAAAGGCCGCGAAACGGAAACTTGCGGCGAACGTTTGGCGAACGGTCGCGTCGGCGGCGCCGAGTCGGACGAGACGCTGATTTTCGATTTTGAGGGTTTCGACGAATTTAGCGTTTGGCGCGATTCGGCGTTTCAAAGCGGCAAGCGGAACGAGGCCGGAGCCTTTGGCGCCCCTTTCGACGACGGCGACGAAGAACGAATCGCGCAAAATTGGTTAAATTGGCGGGAACGGGGGAGTTGGCGAAATTGGCGGAGTTGGCGAAGTTGGGCGGCGAAACGTCGCGGCGTCGCGGCGCGAGCGTTGAAGCGGTTTGGCGTTCGCGCGCTCGATTGGGCGCGGGCGGTTCCTTGGCGAACCGTTTGGGCGGCGGTCGCGGTCGCCGCGTTGGCCGGTTGGCGACACGACGCGCATTTTAACGTCTTCGCGGAGCGCGAAATCGCGTTTTTCGTTCCGGCGGACGGAGGAACGCCCGCGACGTTGGAGTTAAAGTTGACGAAAACTCCCCAACTTTACAAACGGAGCGAAACGGCGTCGCCGATGTTCGGGGGCGGCGAGTCGACGGTCTTCGAAGGGCGCGTTCGTCGGGCGAAAAACGGCGGGGTTTGGGAAGAGTTTGACGGTCGCGTCTCCGTTTCGGTCGACGGCGACGCGACGTTTTTGCGGGTCGGCGACTCGATTCGCGTTTCCGGCAAATTGACGCGACCGGCGAAAGTCGGCAATCCGGGCGAAATCGATCGGCGTTATATTTTGCGTTCTCGACGCATTTTAACGCGATTGGCGGTCGGGAGTCCGGACGACGTCGAAGTTTTGACGGAAGACGAGCCGTTTTCGACGGCGATTTGGGCGGCGCAAGGGTTGGAGACGATTCGGTTGCGCGCCGCTCGAACGTTGAACGAAAATCTGTCGCCGCGCAACGCCGCCGTCGCGTCCGGAATGACGTTTGGTTTTCGCAACGATATCGACGACGAAACGAACGAAACGTTTCGCGCGACCGGAACGATTCACTTGCTGTCGATTTCCGGGCTGCACGTTTCGCTTGTCGCGGCGGCGTTTTGCTTCCTGTTGCGGTTCGCGGGCGTTTCGGCGCGTTTGATTTCCGTCGCGACGTTTGTTTTCATTCTCTTTTATTTAGGGTTGACCGATATGCGGACGCCGGTGTTGCGGGCGACGCTCTTAATCGCGATCCTTTGCGGCGGCGTCGTTTTGCGCCGTCGGGTCGTTTCGTTGAACGCGCTGACGACGGCGGCGATCGCGTTGCTCTTTTGGAACCCTTGCGAACTCTTCCAGTTGGGCGCGCAACTCTCGTTTTTGGCGACCGGCGTCTTCCTTTGGACGACTCGCGGGAACATTCGCGACAAAGGCGCGGCGGCGTCGGCGCGTTTTGCGGCGATTCGCGAACGACGGCGGATGTTGGGGACGTCGAGCAAAGAGGAAAAAAGCGGAAGAAAGGAAGAAAAGGAAGAAGGAAAAGAAGGGAAAGAAGGGAAAGAGGGGAAAGAGGCGTTAAACGGGGTAAGTTGCAAGGAACGCGAAAGAGAGGAAGAAGGAAACGAAGGCGCGGAGCGGAAAGATTACGTCGATTATGCGAGAGAAGAGCGGAAGGCGCGGCGGAATCGAGCGTTGCGGTCGGCGGCGCGACGCGTCGGACGGTCGGTTTGGGGCAAGTTTTGGGCGTTGACGAAAGTTGGCGCGGCGATTTGGGCGGTTGGAACGCCGTTGATTTTGAGCGCGACAAATATGCTGACGCCGGTCGCGATCTTGGCGAATCCGCTCGTTTGGGCGCCTGCGACGCTTGCGCTTTGGGCGGCGCTCGCGTTGGCGGCGTTCGGCGCGCTCCGCTCGTTCGGGAGCGATTTGTCGGCGGCGATCGGATTCGGCTTCGGGCTCGAAACGATCGGCGGACTCGGCGTCGCGGCGCTCGCCGGAGCGACCGACCTGATTTTCGACTTCTTTCTCGGGACGCTCGACGCGTTGCGCGCCGCGCCGTTCGGAACGTTTCGGACGCCGGGGCCGCCGACTTGGGCCCTTTGGGCGTTCTATTTGCCGTTGATTTTTTGGACGCTCTTCCCGAATTTCCGACCGTCGCGGCGAACGGCGGCGCGGGCGTTGGCGGTTTGGTTGGCGGCTCTTTTGGTCGCCGACGTCGTCGCCGAACGCCGAGTCGTCGCTCGGGACGCGACGCGCGTCGAGGTGTTTTCGATCGGACACGGGATTTCGATTCTCGCGTTCTTTCCGGACGGGCGGACGGCGCTCTTCGATTGCGGGAGCGTTTCGAATTCGGAGCGGGCGGCGGAGATCGCGGCGCGGGCGCTTTGGGACGCCGGGCGAACGCGAATCGACCTCGCCGTCGCGTCGCACGCCGATTACGACCATTACGGCGGGTTGCGAACGCTCGCCGAAACGGTCGAAATCGGGCGCGTTTGCGTTTCGCCGGCGATGTTCAACAAGCGCGACGCCGAGCTGGACGCGTTGCGCGACGCGCTCGAACGGAAAAATATTCCGATTGAAACGGTCGTCGGGGGCGAAACGTTCGCGCGGTTCGGTTTTCCGGAGTTGGCGGCGCTCCACCCGACGCTTGAAAACGGGCCGCTCGGCGACGAGTCGAACGAAAACAGCTTGGTCGTCGCGCTCGAACGGAACGGGCGGCGGATACTTTTGCCCGGCGACCTCGACGCTCCGGGCGCGCTCTTTTTGCGGACGCCGCCGACGCGGTTCGACTTGATTTTGGCGCCGCATCACGGCGGGAAGTCGGAAAATTACCGCGACCTGCTCGATTGGGCCGACCCGACTTGGGTCGTCGTCAGCGGCGGAAGTTTTCAGCGGAATCGGGCGACCGAAGACGCGCTTCGCGCCGAAGGACGGGGCGTTTTGCACACCCTCGACGACGGTTGCGTTACCGTCGAGATCGACCGCGACCCGACGACGCCGGAAAGCGCCGTCGGACGGATGAGAATTTCGACGTTCCGCTCCGGAAAAACGTTTTTAAGCGGCGGGTATTGACGCTTTTTAACGTTAAAATAGGCGGACGGGGGAAGATAAAAGGCGAACGGCGACAGTTTTGCGCCGTTAAAACCGAATAATCCGTCGAAACTGTTGAAACCGTTAAAGTCGGAAAAGCCGGCGGGCGGCGTCGAGGAGCGCGGGCGCGGAAGGGCTTTGCGCGTCGGTTCGGAGCGTCGTTGTCGGCGAGTGCAGGAGCTTGTTGACGAGACGGTCGAACGCGTACCGGATTTCGCCTTGCGTCTCCGGGTCGGCGCCGATTTTGCGCAACAGCCGCTCGACTTCGGCCTCTTTGATTTCGTTCCAACCGTCGCGGAGTTTGCGAATCGCGTCGATCGACCGGCGCGACTCGATCTCCGACATAAAGCGCGCGGCTTCTTCGTCGACGAGCCGGAGCGCTTTGGGCAACTCGCGATCGCGAATTTCTCGGTTGCGAACGCAGGCGGCTTCGAGGTCGTCGATCGAATAAAGGTAAACGTTCGGGCGGTCGCCGACGCTCGGCTCGACGTTTCGCGGGAGGGAAAGGTCGAGAATGAAAAGGGGACGGCCCCGACGGCGCGCTTCGATTCGGCGGTAATCGTCGAGTTTGACGATCGGCTCTTGCGCTCCGGTCGCGGCGATAACGAGGTCGGCGTCGGCCAACGCGTCGAAACGAGCGTCCCAATCGACGACGGTCGCGTTCCAAACGGCGGCGAGTTTCTCCGCTTTGTCGCGGCTTCGGTTCGAAACGACGACGGAGCGCGCGCCGTAATCGGCGAGATATTTCAGCGTTTCTTCCGCCATTTCCCCGGCGCCGAGCGCGAGCGTTTTCTTGTCGGTCAGCCGTTCGAAAATGTTGAGCGCGAAGTCGACGACCGCGACGCTCGGAACGCTGACGCGGCGCTTGAAGACTTCCGTCTCGACCGAAACGCGCTTCGCCGTCTTGAACGCCGTTTGAAACGCCGCGTTAAGAATCGGGCCGGTCGTTTGCGCCTTGACGGAAAGCTCGTACGCGCGCTTCGTTTGCGATAAAATTTGCGGTTCGCCGAGGATCATGCTGTCGAGACTCGACGCGACGGCGAAGAGATGCGCGGCGGCGTCTTGTTCGCCGAACGAATGGAGCGCGTCGGCCCGTTCGACGACGAGCGTTTCGGCGTCCGTTTCCGGCATTTTAACCGAAAGAATCGTTTGAAGCGCCGTCGCGTCGTCCGGAAGCTCCGTTTTTTCCGACGCGAAATAGAGTTCCGTTCGGTTGCAGGTCGAAACAAGCGCCGCCTCGACGTTCGGGAAGGCGACGCGCCAAGCGGCCAACGCCTTTTCGGCTCCGGCGGCGTCGAACGAAAAAAGTTCGCGCGCCTCGATCGACGCGGTGCGACTATTCAAGCCGACGATTCGAATCATCGCGAAAACGACTCCTTAACGAACGACGGCGCGGCGTCGACAAACGGGAACGGAGGGAAGGAAACGGGAAGGAAGGACGGCGCGACGCCGAGCGGGCGAACGCCGAAAAAACGCGCTTCTTTATTTTGACGTCGAGACGCGACGTTGGCAAGGAGGGAGGGCGCGTTTTGAGCGAATTTTGTCGAAACGTTCGGGGCCGAGAACGCCGAATCGGGCGTTTTTTCCGGTTTTTCCGGCGAGTCGAGCGACGACGTCGGCGTCGACGGTTGCGAAGTTGAGGAAGATTGGGAAGCCGGGGCGGTTTCGGCGGGTTGCGTCGGCGTTTGCGGTTGAGCGGTTTGGGGAACGGGGGAAGCCGGGGCGGTTTCGGCGGGTTGCGTCGGCGTTTGCGGTTGAGCGGTTTGGGGAACGGG
>JAFTUJ010000526.1 GCA_017466305.1 Thermoguttaceae bacterium | reverse complement strand
CGAGCGCCGCGATCGCCGCGCGGTGAACCGCTTCGGCGGAGACGCCCGCTTTGATCGTCGCCGTCGCCGCCGCTTTCGCCGCGCGCACCGCTTCGAGCAGTTTTGCGTAAATCGGCGTGATCGGGCCGTTTATGACCGTGCGCGTGCAGTCGCCGTTGTAGAGCGTCGTTTTGTTCGTCGGGAAAACGTCGATGATGATCGGCTCGCCGGTTCGCAAGGGGCCGGTTCCGTAGTTGTGACAGTCGTCGCCGTCTTTTCGACCCGCGACGATCGCCGGGACGTTCGAGTAACCGGCGTCGAGGAGCGTTCGGTCGAGGAAAGCGCGCATATTTTCGGACGTCAGCATCTCGCCGTTCGACCAAAGGACGCCGTCGGCGTCCGGAATCGCGTTCGCAATGCGGCGGCAAGCGGCGCGCATCGCTTCTTCAGTCGCCCGTTGCGCTTCGCGAATCGCCGCGATTTCGCGGGAGTCCTTCGAGCGACGCTCCAAAACGCCGCGGAAGACGTCGCATTCGCAAGAAATTCCGACTTTCGAGAGCGCGTCGACGTAAACGAGCGGGAGCGTGCGGTCGGAAACGACGAGTTCGACGCCGTTGCGGCGGAACGCTTCCGCGACGCTTTGCGCGGTCGCGAGTTCGCGGTCGCCGGAGAGTCCGGTTTCGGGCGCGAAATCGGCGGGACAGGCGACGAAGTCGGCCTCGGCGGAGCGGACGGCGCGGTCGTTTTCGATGTCGCGCAGGATCAGGAGCCGGGTTTTGTCGGACGGCGCGCGCTCGGCGTTCGTCGACGGTTTGGCTTCCGGAAAGGTCGTCGGCTCTTCAAATTCGAGAACCGCGGCCGGGTCGTGAGCCAAAAAACGCATTTTCCAATAGAGCGTCGCGCTGTGCGACGGGACGCCCGCCGTTAAGTAAGCCTTTTTCATTGTTCGGTTTATGTTGGTGTTGAGGTTGGTTGAGGTTAAGGATGGAAAGACGCGGCGGTTCGAAAGCGAGTCGAACCGTCGCGTAAACGGGCGCCGCTCCAACGACGCGGAAAGGTTGCGGCGTTGGAGCGCTTGGCGCCGACCTGCGAATAGACGTCGCTTCAACGAGCGCCGTTCGCGCGACGCGGAAAGGTCGCGGCGAAGTTTGAAGGTTGGCGTGTAACGTGTTGAAAATAAACGTCTTAGTCGGCGACCGCTTCCGGGTGTTCGGCGGCCAAGTGTTTCAAGACGGCGCGCGCCAACGCTTGCCCGATCGGCTCGATGTTCGCCAAAATCCATTTCGCGTCGGTTTCTTGGTCGTGAAACGCGATCTCGACCAAGACCGCCGGCGCGTTCGGATTCGCCGTTTCGTAAAGCGGTTTGCCGGGGCCGAAATGGCTGTGCGACTCTTTGACGCCGCGGTTCGGGCCGTCGTAAAGCGTTAAAATTTCGTCGACGACGCGCTTGGCGAAGCGTTCGCCCTCGCCGCCGAAACGGAAGCAAAACGCTTCGGTTCCGCGAGCGCGCTTGTTGGCGGCGTTCGAGTGAATCGCGAAATAAAGGTCGACGTCGAGTTTGTTCGCTTCGGCGACGTAATCGCGGAGCCCTTTTTGCGGGTCGTTGCGGTAAACGACGACGCCGTGCGCTTTTAGAATCGGCTCGACGACGTCGGCGACTTGGTTCATCCGCTCCATTTCGCTGCGGTAGTCGCCGAAACCGATGTTGCGGATTTGGTTCGACGGGCTGAGGTAGAGCGAGACGGCGTTCGATTTGAAGCGAGGCAGGCCGGCGAGCGTCGGGCCGGCGGCGTTCGGATTCGCGGCGTTCGACGCGGCGTCGGCGGACGCGGTCAAGTTCGGACGCGCTTCCGGATCGACGGTTTCCGGCGCGACCGGGTCGGTTACTTGCGCGAAGGCGGACGTCGCCGCGCAACAGAAAACGGCGATAAACGTTAGTTTTAGGAACGACGGCATCGGAATTTCTCCTCAATTTTTCGCGAAGGAAAACGGTTTTTCGAGCGCGAACCAAAAGCGGTTCGGCGCGTCGACGACAAGGGAAAAGCGCGGCGGCGAAGCGGTTCGAAAGAAGGGAAACGGCGTTCGGCGCGTCGCGTTCTTTTCTTTATTTTAACGTCGAGAAGCGAGAACCGCAAGGTTGCGCGAGAGAAATTTCCGGAAAACGTTGGAGAAAAGCGAAAAACGTTCGCGCTCCTCGACCGCAAGTCAAAGGAAGCGCGAACGTTGCGAAGCGGCGCCGAAGATTGGCGGCGTCGGCGCCGAGAGGAGGCGATTCGGCGTCGGCGCCGAGCGTCGACGTTTAACGCCGCGTCGGTCGCGATTTAGGACGCGTCGACGTCGGCGGCGCCGCGTTCGCTAAGTCGCCGCTTTTTTTAAAGGAGACGCTTGGCCAACGCGTCGAGCTCATCTTCGTCGACGAAGAAATCGAGTTCGTCGAACGCGTCGGCGAACGCTTCGCTCGCCAACCGCGCGGCGGAAACGTCGTCGCTTTGGAACTCGTAAGCGCCGAGGTCGACGGAACTTCCGACGAAGCGCGAAGCGCCGCGCAAGTCGGTCGCGAGACGGTCGCCTTGCGCGTCGACGGCGTATTCGTCGGCGCCTTTGTCGAGCGCTTGCGAATTTTCGGCAAGCGCGTAATCGCCGTTCGCCGCGTCCTTGAAGAGCGGTTGTTCCGCGTCGTAAACGAAGTTGACGACGTCGGTCGCGTCGGCGTTCGTCCAAGCGGTAAAGCTCGAAAGAACGTTGTAAGCGTTCAGCGTTCCGGCTCCGGTTAGGCGCGCTCCGTCGACAAGAATCGAGTTACAAAGCGTCGCGACGCCGTTCGAAGCGACGCGGGCTCCGGCGCCGATCGACGCGGCGTTGTCGGCGATCGTCGCGTTCGTCAAGGTCGCTCGACCGTCGAGGAAGATTCCGCCGCCCGCGTAAGAGGCCGCGTTGCCGGTAATTGCGACGTTGGCTAAGGTCGCGACGCCGGTTTTGTCGACGTAAAGGCCCGCGCCTTGCGACGTCGCGGCGTTGTCGGCAATTGCGACGTCGGTTAACGTCGCTTCGCCGTTGACGAAGAGAGCGGCGCCGTACTTGGCGGCGTTGTCGTAAAAAGCGCCGCCGACGACGGAGGCCGTTT
>JAFTUJ010000525.1 GCA_017466305.1 Thermoguttaceae bacterium | reverse complement strand
GGGGCCGTTTTTTGATTTTTGACGCTTCCTTTTAAACCCGTTTTTTGATTTTTGACGTCGGCGTTGAAAATTCGACGGATTAATATTGGCGACGACGCGAATTTCGGGACTTTTCGCGGGCTTTTTCGGCGGTTTTTCTCTTTTGGTCTTGATTCGTTTCGCGGTTCTTCGTATACTTCGCCCGTTGTTTTTTCAGCTTGTTTCGTCGTCGACGGCGCGAAGCGTTCGAGCGGACGGGCGAAACGAGCGGCGTTGGATGCGCTTTCGTTGGATTAAGAATTTTGAACGAATTTTCGGGCGTTAAGAGAAGATTGCGAATCGACGTTCCTTCGGCGCGTCGTCGTTTTTTGAAGCGGCGGCGTCGGGGGAGCGTTCGCGCTCGTTCGTTCTTGTTAAGCGTCCTCGCGGCGGCGATTTTCGGGGGCCCGAGCGTCGCGTCGGGGTCGGATTTTCTCGCGTCCGGGCCGGTTTCCGGAAGCGTCTTGGGGTTGAACGACGACGGAAGCGGGAACGCGCCGAGCGTCGGTTTCGCCGACTTTGCCGATTTTAGCGACTATCCGGAAAACGCCGACGCTTTGTCGAACGCCGAAGAAGCCGCGCCGATCGCGCCGTCGAACGGTTTGCTCGACGCGGGGCTCGGCGGCTTGGCCGTCGAAGAGGCGTTGGCGCAAGAGCGAGCCGAGTTGCTTGGGCATTCGCCGGAAGAAAAAGCGTTGGCGGCGCGGCTCGAAGAGCGAACGATCGGCGATTCGAAAATTCTCGCGCCGAAAGCGGTCGCGTCGAGCGAGCCGGTCGCGGTTTCCGCCGAATTCGGTTGGAAGGGGGAAGACGACGAACTCGGCGAAGTTTACGTTCTTTGCGGAGATTGCCGAATTTCGCAAGGCGCCGACGTCGTTTCGGCTCCGGCGGCGGTCGTTTGGCGTTCGGTCGCGGCGGACGGTTCGGCGCGGCTTCTCGTTTATCTCGAACAGGACGCGGAGCGACCGTTGCGCGTCGAAACGTCGTCGGCGTTCGTCGAAGCGAAGGCGAAGGGCGACTCTTGGTTCGGGACGTTCCGAACGTTCGGCGGCGTCGATTTGCGCATCGCGACGCCGGGCGACGGCCAACTCGCGCCGGAGGAAATCTATTTTCGCGCGAAAGAAACGGCCCGCGTCGAGGCGCCGAACGCTTGGAACGGCGGCGACAATAACGGAAACGTCGGAAATGCCGGAAATATTGAAAATACTGGAAGCGCCGGAAACGCCGGAAATGCCGGAAGCAACGGAAATGTCGGAAATGTCGGAAACGTCGCCGGTTCCGGTTCGAACGCGCAAAACGAACAAATCGCGCAAAATCGAGAGTTTGCGCAACCCGGGCAAAACGCGGCGGAGCAAACCGGCGGAAACGGCGGAAACGACGGAAACGGCGGAAACGGAGAAAACGGCGAAATCGGCGTCGGTTGGAGCGAAACCGGCGAGGGCGAAGTCGTCGAGGTGCCGGAAACCTCCCGAGTCGACGAGTATTTCGAAAAAACGGCGGTCGTCGCGAAGGCGCCGAAACGGCGATTCCAAATTTACCAACGGTACGACCGCGCGACCGACGTCAAACTGCGCCCGAATTCGAGCGAGTCGACCGACGGCGACGGCAAGGACGTTTGGCTGATTTCCAACGGTTTCACTATCGTCGTTCAAGGCGTCGACGACGCGGGCGCGTCGGTCGGGGAAGCGATCGAACTTTCCGCCGACCAAGCGACGATTTGGGCCGTCGGGTTGCAAAACGTCGATTTTTCGAACGCGGCGAGCAAAATAACGCCGGCCGATCTCGACCTCGAACTTTATTTGGACGGCGACGTCGTCTTCCGTCAGGGCGACAACGTAATTTACGCGCAACAAATGTATTACGACGTCAAAAATCTCGTCGGAATCGTTTTGGACGCCGAAATGGTCGCGCGGGTTCCGGAGACGAACGACGGTTATTTGCGAATCTCCGCCGACAAAATTACGCAACGCGGCCCGGACGCTTTGCTCGCGACGAACGCTTGGGTCTCGACGAGCGCGATGGGCGAGCCGACTTACCGCTTGTCGTCGAAATCGCTTGTCGCCGAGACGCGCCGAACGCCTCTTTACGACGTCGCGACCGGGCGCCGAGCGATCGATCCGCAGACCGGCAAACCGGCGACGCGCGAGGAAAGTTACGTCGTCGCGGAAGACAACCTCGTTTCGGTCGGGAACGTTCCGGTTTTCTATTGGCCTTGGATGGCGATGGATATTAAGGAGCGGGCGTTCTATTTGCGCAACGTTAAACTCGGGAGCGATTCGATTTTCGGAACGCAGGTTCGAACGATTTGGAACCCTTACCAGCTCTTCGGGTTGGCGGAATGGCGCCCGGAGGGGACGGAGTGGGACCTTGAACTCGACTACCTCTCCGACCGCGGTTTCGGGCACGGAACGACGTTCCTTTACAATCGCGACGCCCTTGGGAGTTGGGATACGCGAGCGGTCGGCGCGTTCAATTTTTACGGGATTTCGGACAAAGGCCTCGACAATTTGGGGCTGGGGCGGCGATCGGTTCCGTTCCCGCATAATTACCGGTACCGCGCGCTTTGGAAGCATCGCCAAGAGTTGGGTTCGCTCGGCTGTTTGGGCGACGGTTGGCTCCTGACGGCGCAGGCCGGAACGTCGAGCGACCGCAACTTTATTCCGCAGTACTTCGAGAACGAATGGCAAACGAACTCGAACCCGGAAACCCGCTTTGAACTGAAAAACACTTACAATAATCAGTCGCTCGGGTTGACCGGAGCGGTTCGCGTCGACGATTTTTACACGCAGACGAACTGGCTGCCGCGCCTCGACCATTATTGGCTCGGCGAGCCGCTTTTCGGCTCGAATTTGATTTGGTACGAACACACGCGCCTCGGTTACGGTCAATTCAAAACGACCGATATCCCTTACGCCGACGAAGACAAGGCGCTTTTCCGTTACCTCGATTGGGAGCTCGCGCCCGATTCGACGAGTAATTCGCCTTACTCGCCGGGGACGCGAAGGCTCTCCGCGGACGGTCTCGTCTTTTCGACGCGGCACGAGCTCGACGCTCCGTTCCAACTCGGCCCGGTCAAGGCGACGCCTTACGCGCTCGGCGAATACGGCTTTTGGAGCCAAGGCGTCGAGTCGAGCGACGTCGGGCGGCTGTACGGGCGGCTCGGTTTGCGCCTGAATTTGCCGGTTTGGAAGGTCGACTCGAACGTCGAAAGCCGGACTTGGTACCTGAACGGGTTGGCGCACAAGATGAACTTTACCGTCGACGCGTCGGTTTCGGACGCCGACCAAAATTACGACGAGTTGGTTCTTTACGATCAAATCGACGACTGGCAAATCCAAGAGTTCCGCCGCCGTTACTCCGTTACGACGTTCGACGGTTCGATACCGTTGCGCTTCGACGAACGTTATTACGCGATTCGGCAGGGCCTGCTCGCCGGGAACGTAACGTCGCCGAGTCCGGAACTTGCCGACGACTTGCAGCTTGTCCGGCTTGGTTGGAACAACCGTTGGCAAACGAAGCGCGGGCCGGCGGGGAACCGTCGCGTCGTCGACTGGATTAAATTCGACGCCGGTTTGAACCTTTACCCGAACGACGAAGAGAACTTCGGCGAAATACCCGGGCTGATCGATTACGACGCGAGTTGGCTCGTCGGCGACCGTTTCGCGGTTCTGTCGTCCGGTTTATACGACGTTTGGGGAACCGGCCAAAAGATTACTCGCGTCGGTTTTCAGCGACGGCGTCCCGGCTTGAGTTCCGTTTATTTGGGCGTCGACCGCTTGTACGGCCCGATCGATTCGACGTATTTGAACTTCGCGCTGGCGTATCGCACGTCGGAGAAGTGGGGGATCGGCTTCAACGCGTCGTACGACTTGAGCGAAGGGCGCAACGTCGGCCAAAACCTGACGGTCAGTCGCGTCGGCGAGTCGTTTGTCGTAACGGTCGAGGCGAGCCGCAACGAGAGCCAAGACAACTGGGGTTTGAACCTGCAAATCGAGCCGGTTTTCCTCTTCGACCTCAACAAAGGCGACGAAGGCCTCTTAGGCTTGGGCCGAATGGACTGACGACGGCGAGTTTGCTGAATTTAACGGTCGGCGGAAATAGGGAAACGAGCGAAGCGCGAACGTCGCGGAGAAAACGGCGGGCGCGCTTTTTTCGCGTTTTTTAGGGGAGCGCGTCTTTTTTTCGCGTTTTTTCGGCGAAATTTTGGCGAACGCTTGATTTTGCGGCGCGCTTGCGGTAAAATAAGCGTCGCGTTTCCGGTTTTCGACGTTAGGTCGGGCGCCGGAACGCGAATTACCGCTTTTATAACCGCTTTAATTTGACGAGTTAGGAAAAGACGATGCAAAAGAAAATTTCTCGACGCGATATGATCGGCGCGACCCTTGCCGGAGCGACGGCCCTTGGGCTCGGTTCGCAAAACGCTTGGGGCGAATAAAAAAAATTCGAAAAACCGGAAAATTTCAAGGGCGACAT
>JAFTUJ010000524.1 GCA_017466305.1 Thermoguttaceae bacterium | reverse complement strand
ATTTCGACCGTCCGAACGGTTGGAAACTTTCCGGAAACGCCGACGCCGACGATATTTGGGCGTTCGGGCTTTACGTTTGGGAATGGGCCGCGAACTTCCGCCGCGTCGAGAAAATCGACCGCGACGCCAAGTCGCTGACCGTCGATTACCCGGACGCGAACGGGCGCTTCCATTATTATTTCGTCAACGTTCTCGAAGAGCTGGACGCGCCGGGCGAGTATTACGTCGACCGAAATAACGGCCTGCTCTACTTTTACGCGCCGGACGCCTTGTCGTCGGTCGACGCGTTGCAAGCGGCGTCGGTCGAGTTCGACGTTTTTGACGGTCGTTTCGTCGACGTGAAGAACTCGCGACGCGTTCTGTTGCAAAATATCGAGTTAAAGGGCGGGCGCGAAACGGCGGTCGCGTTTGAAAACTGCGTCGAGTCGTACTTCGTCGGCGGGAAAATCGAACAGTTCGGCGGAAACGGCGCGTTGATTCTAAACGGCGAATTTTGCGGGGTTTTGGACTCGCGACTTCGCGAACTCGGCGCGTCCGGCGTTCGGATTCGCGGCGGCGAACGAGCGACGTTAAAGCGCGCCAATCATTGGCTTTACAACTGTTTCATTAGCGATTTCAGCCGAATCGACCGCGTTTACGCTCCGGCGCTCCAGTTCAACGGTTGCGGGTTGGCCGCGACGAACAACCTGATTTGCGACTCGCCGCACCACGGGATGCGCACCGACGGCAACGATATTTATATCGCCCGAAACGAAGTTCACTCCGTCGTTTACGAATACAGCGACCAGTCCGGAATCGATATTTTCTGCGACCCGACGTTCCGCGGAATCGTTATCGAGGAGAACCTTTGGCGGCACATCGGCTCGTCGTTCGCGCTCTGCGGACAAGCCGGAATCCGTTTGGACGACACGATTTCCGGCGTCGCGATGATCGGCAACGTTTTTTACCGTTCGTCCGGCGGGAATTTCGGCGGGATTCAGATTCACGGCGGGAAGGATAACCTTAGTGTTGGCAACGTTTTTGTCGATTGCAAACAGGCGTTTAGTTTCTCGCCTTGGAGCGACGGACGTTATCGAAACTTCGTTAAGGAACGTTTCCCGGAAAACGTTGGGAAACAAGCGTTTATCGACGCTTATCCGTTCTTCGATAAGATTTTCGAGAATCCGAACCGCAACTATTTTATCGGGAACGACGCGATTAACTGCGGGCTCTTCAATCGCAACGGCGACGGACTGAACGTCTTTGTCGGCAATACGTTGCGAACGGTCGAATCGCCGGAAAACGTCGACGCTTTTTTGACCGACTCGGCGGCGCTGCGCGGTTGGCTCGAAGAAGTTTCCGGGCGAAAGCTCGACGGAATCGGGTTGCGCGCGAATTGGAACGGAGCGGAAGCGCCGGTTTCGCCGATGTTTACGACGCCGCAACATTGACGCGGAAAGTCGGCGACGTTAAACGACGTCGCTGAATTTTGAAGCGGCGCGCTCGGAGTTGCGACGGATCCGAACGCGCCGTTTTTCAACGGGTTAAACGTCGCGTTGGCGCTTTGGCAAAGGAGAACGATCATGAAACGGAGAACGGTTTTGACGCTGTTAATCGGCGTCGCGCTTTGCGGTTGCGGCGGCGTCGCGAGCGTCGCGAACGAACCGGCGGCAAACGACCCAAACGCTTATACGGGAACGGATTCCGAACGCATCGAACAAGCCGTCGCGGCGGCGCCGGAGTTCGGCGGGCTCGTTCGGATTCCGGCGCGACGCCCCGACGCGGAGTCGTCTCGAACGCATTGGGCGCTCGACCGCGCGATTTTGCTCCCGGCGAATACGACGTTACTTTTGGAAAATAGCGTTTTAAAGCTGTCGGACAAGTGCCGCGACAACTTTATTCGCTCGGCGAACGCGGGACCGGGAATTAAAAAGGTCGAACCGCTCGAAAATATTTTTGTCGTCGGCGTCGGGAACGCTCGACTCGAAGGTGCCGACCGTCCGCGCGCAACCGGCGACAGCGGAAAACGCCTCGGCGAAAGGACTTACGGAACCGACGCGGGGAAAGACGGCGAGTCGCAAACCGGCGATTGGCGCAATATCGGCGTTCTTTTCGCGAAAGTAAAAAATTTCGGAATCGAAAATTTGACGATCGTTAACTCCCATTGTTGGGGGATTTCGCTCGAAAAATGCGAGTTCGGACGGGTCGCGCGGATTTCGTTCGACAGTACGGAGCGACGCGAAATCGACGGAAAGTCGGTCTTTACGCTCAATCAAGACGGCGTCGATTTGCGCAAAGGCTGCCGCAATATAACGATCGAGTCGATTCGCGGGCGCACCGGGGACGATTTGGTCGCGCTGACGGCGATCGGCGCGACGGCTCGCGACGGCGGAAGTTTCGATTCGACCGAGGTTTCGGAGTTCGACCCGAGCGCGGATAACGATATTCGCGACGTCGTTATCCGCGACGTCGTCGGGTATTCGGCGGGCGGGCACCAAATCGTTCGCTTCTTAAACGCTTCCGGTATCAAGATTTATCGAATAACGCTCGACTCGCTGACCGACACGGCGCCGACGCCCGGTTACGACCGCGCGACGATTCGCATCGGCGACGCGAACCCGGCTTGGGGCGGCGTAACTCCCGTCGGCGATACGTTTGGCTTTGTTATTCGCAACGTTCACTCGTCGTCGAAACACGCGGTCTTGATCGCCGGGTCGCTGACCGATTCGACGATCGAAAACGTCGTCAATTACAATCCGGCGATCTCCGACGTTACCTTCGAATCGGGGAAGGAAAATGTTCGAAACGTTGTTATCGAAGAGTTTATTAACGTTCGCCGAGCTGAGGATAAATAAGAGCGAGACGACGGCGGTTAAGTAAACGTTTAAGGCGAACGTTTGTAACGAACGAAGAAAAGAAGGCGCGCGATACGTTGTAGCGTCGGCGCGCCTCTTGGGGGCGAGGGAAGGGGAAGCGACTTTAAAACGTCGGTTTGCGGTTGCGCGTCGAGCGTTGGGGCTCGACGTTTCAGCGCGCGATAAATCGCAAGCCGGCGTTTCGCGCGTATTTTTCAGCGACGGAACCCGCCGTTACGACAAGAGTTAGCGACGCTTCTTGACGCCTAGGAAAACGCGCTTCTGCCGAATCGAAGCGGAAATTCAACCGTTCCGCCTCGATTCGGGACGACGTTCGCGCGTTCAAATCGGAAAGGGAGGCCGCGCTTATTGGCTCGACGGCAAACGCTTTAGAGCCGATCTTGCCGACGCTTGCCGGAATCTCGAGACGCTTGAGCGACGCGCATTCAAAAAACGCGTACGAGCCTATTTCTTGGAGCGTCGCGGGGAAAAAGACTTCGGAAAGCGCCGCGCATTGGTAAAACGCTTGCGCGCCGATTTTCGTTATTCCGGTCGGCAAATAAATTTTTTCGAGCGTTTGAACGTCAAAAAAAGCGCAAGAGCCTATTATTTCAACGGTTGCGGGAACGTGGAACGCGTCGAGCGCGGCGCCGGGAGGGTAAGCGACGAGGGTCTTGCCGTCTTTGCTCGTTAGAACGCCGTCGACGGACGCAAAATTAATGTTGGCCGCGTCGACATTAATCGCGACGAGCGACGCGCAACCGGCGAAGGCGCAGCGCTCAATTTCTTCAACGGCGGACGGAACGGTTAAGGAAACGAGCGACGAACAGCCGGCGAACGCGCGGGCGCCGATTTTTTTTAGACCTTGCGGAAGCGTTATCGCGGAAAGGGCCGAGCATTGCGAAAACGCGTCGGGGGCAATCCGTTCGACCGTCGACGGGACGACGTAACGCGTCGCTTTTTTAGCGCGCGGATACGAAACGAGCGTCTTGCCGTCCGGTGTAAAAATAACGTCGTCGGCGTCGAATTGACGCGAAGCGGGGCGAGGCGCGAAGGCGATTTGGGGGGAACGTCCGAAGGCCGCGGCTTCGACCGGCTTGGCGTCTTGCGGAACGACGACGCGTTCGAGCGCGTCGCAATCGTTAAACGCTCCGTCGGGGATCGTCGAAAGCGTCGAAGGGAGCGAGAGCGAGCGGAGCGAAGGAAGGGAAAAAAAGGCGGCGCTCGCAAGTTCGGTAAAACCTTCGGGAAGAATTAGTTCCGAAATATTTTCGCAACGGTGAAAGGCGAACGCCTCAATCGTTTTAAGCGTTTTCGGGAAAGAAAGCGAACGAACGCGGCTGCCCTCGAAAGCGTTCGAAGCGATTTTTTCCACGCCGTCCGGAACGGCCCACGCGTCGTTTTTTTTGGCGCAAGGATAACGATAAAGCGTTTTACCGTCGGAACTAAGAAGAACGCCGTCGACGCTTTGGAAGTCGGCCGAGCCCGCGGCGACTTCGAACGATTCCAGCGACGGGCAATTGTCGCATATCTTGCGCCCAAGAGAGGTTAACGACGCCGGAATTTTGACGGAAACGAGAGACAAGCAGGAACTAAACGCATAATTGCCGAGCGTCGCAACCCCTTCCGGAAGCTCGATTTCGCGCAAATTAACGCATTCGGCAAAGGCGAAAGAACCGATCGAACGGAGGCGCGGCGGAAGCGCGACGGAAACAAGACCGCGGCAACCGCAGAACGCCGCGAACGAAGCGACGGTTTCTAAAGTCGGAGGTAGAACAAGCGTTTCCAAACGACTGCAACCGAGAAACGCGCACGAGCCGATTTCAACGACCGGCGCGCCGTCGACTTCCCAAGGAACGACAACCCGCGTCGCGTTCCGTTTCAGTAATGTTTGGAGAACGGCGCCGCCGGTTGCGTTCGTTTGCAATTCAAAGTCGCTTGGCGAGTTGGGAACGAGCGTCGAAGGATAGTGGTAAGTCATTTTGTTGCAACATTTGTTAAAAAGGATAACGAAACGCCGCGCGTCGAAACAAAACGACGCCAACGCGTTGGGCGCTTGAACGCTTGAGGGGAAACGCGCGTTTCGAGCGAACGTCGCGAGCGGGAAAACAAACGGCGACGGCGCCGATAAACGCATTAGGAACGCAACGAGCGGCGACGGTGCAAGAAAAAAAGCCGACGCTTGCGCTTAGCGGCGATTTTAAAGAAAATAAAAGCGGCGTCAAGCGGTAAACGCGTCAGGTTGGACGCCTGAAGGGAAAGCAAAAGAATTTTTGGGAAAATTTTTTTGGAAAACTGAAAAAAGGCGGCGCGACGCCGGCGCTCAATTCTCGAAGACGTTAAAAAAACGGCGACGCGTCAACGCCGCCGTTCTCTTATTAAGGAAGATTAACCGTTAAAAAACAACGCTTAGAGCGAAAGGAGATACTCGGTCAAGTCGTCGACTTCCTCCTCCGTCAGCGAACCGACGTCGCCTTTGACGTCGCCGTGCATGCCGTCGAGGAAAACGTCGCGCAGGTCGACGTAACGCCCGTCGTGCATGTAGGGCGGAGTGCGCCAAACTTCGAGGAGCGTCGGGGTGTCGAACTCGGCTTGGTGGTCGTATTCGGCGCGCGACCCGACGTCGTGCATCTTTTGATCGGTAAAGTATTCGCCGGTATGGCATTCCGTGCAGTTGAGGCGTTCGCTTTCGAAGAGCGCTTTGCCGCGGAGGGCTTTTTCGCTCAGTTGACCGTCGACGAGACGCGGGCTCGGGACGGCTTTCAGCGACTTAATGTATTCCTCGATGTCGGTGTACGTTTCTTCCGGCGGGTTCGAGAAGCAGATGTATTTGAACCCGGTGCGAATCGCGGTTTCCGCTTTGTCGCGGACGCCGTGCCACATCGCCGGCGGAAGGAGAATCGAGTGGAGCATCCCCTTGGCGTTTTTCGGGTTCCCCATGCCGTCGTTGAGGAGGTCCCAGTTCAACGCGTCGGAACGGGCTTCCGGGTGGCAGCTGGCGCAACTTTGCCACGTTTGGAAGCAGAGCGTCGCGTCGTTCCACGCGAGTTCGCCGCGTCGGGCCGCGTCCATTTCCGGTTCCGGGCCGAGTTTGACGAATTCTTTAGGACGCATGTTGCGCGCCTTCATGTTGACGACCACGATGTTGTCGGTGTAATACATCCCGAGATACGCTTTGTCGCCGATCACCGCGAGGCAACGGGGCGCCTTCGCTTTCAGTTGACGCGAAAAGAGCTTGACGCGCTTTTTCAGTCCGACGAGGAACGCCAAGTGTTGCGGAACTTGGTCGGCGGTCGTCGCGTTCGACGGCAGCCCTTTTTCTTTAGCTTCGTCGGCGTTTTTCGGGAGCGATTGCAACTTTTCGAGCGTTTTCGTCCAGTCGACGACGCAAAGTTCGTGCGAACCGGCCAACCCGACGCAAACCTTCGCGCCGTCGGCGGTCGTCGCGATCGGCCACGGGTTCGCGGCGCCGGAGTCGACGTCGTCGAGGAGAACGGTGTTGACGAACTCGCGCTTTTCGGCGTCGATAATACTAAAGCCGTTCGTGTTCATCCAACCGCGTTCGACTTGCGTCGTCGGGAGTTGGTAGCGGGCCAAGATGGCGGTCGTGTAGACGTATTTTCCGTCCGGCGAAATGCAAATATGGTGCATCGACGAGCTGCCGTTCGGGAGGCGAATGTTTTTCGTTTCGCCGGTCGCCGTGTCGAGCGAAGTTACTTCGGCGGCGACGTTCGCGCCGTCGGACGGGTCGTTCGGCAGGAAGTTCGCGGCGAAGTACGTTTTGCCGTCCGGCGTGATCACCGCGTCGCACGGTTCGTGCAGGGCCGGGTACGTCGCTTCGACGGCGAAGCTCGGGAGGGAGATTTTCGCGAGTTTCGCTTCGAAACGCAGGCACGCGTACATCGTTTTTTCGTCCGGCGAGAGGCAGAGGCCGCACGGCGTGTGCCCGACGACGCCTTCGGCGAGGACGGCGCCGTCGGCGAGATTGATCGCGCAGATTTTGCCTTGGTAGTCGCCGAGACCGAGGTAAACCGTTTTTTCGTCGGCGCTTAAACACATGTCGTTCGGGTCGCCCGGAACCGGAATCGAGCGTTCGACTTTCGCGTCGGCGACCGAAACGACGGCGATTTCGCGGGCGTCCTTATTCAAGACGTAAAGGGTCGAGCCGTCTTTCGTCGGGATCATCTCGATAGGGCCTTTGTACTCGGCCGCCGAAGCGACCGCGCCGACGAACGCGAAGAGCGCCGTCGCGAGCGACAATACAAAATTTCGTTTCGACATAACTAACTTTCCGTTGAAAAAATCGATAAATTGTTCGAACAATTTTTTATCGTAGGGACGGCGGCGGTCGGCGACGCGATTCAAAAAAGGGAACGAGAACGCGTCGCGACGCAAGGGCGCCGCGAACGTCTTTATTATGACGCTTGCGGACGCGTTTTTCAAGCTCTTTCTTTCCATTTCGCGCAATTTTTTCCATTTTTCCTAAAACTGTGCGCGAAATCGCTTCCAACGGGAGCCGCGCTAGGGGGCGACGAATAAAAAAACGACGGGAATTAGCTTTGTCTAATGCTAAAATAGGTAAGCGTTAGTCTTGACTAATCTTGGGCGTCGGCGTCGGCGCGGCGAATCGAGCGGCATTCGGAAAACGGTTTCAAACGAAGCGGAAAATTTGTCGCGCGGAGCGGCGGCGGGGACGGTTGAAAAATAGGCGGTTTGCGTAAAATAGGCGAAATCGGTTGTTTGCGGCGGCGTCGAAAATGAAAAAAAAACGCGAAAGGGCAAAAGTTTGCGGGGCGCCTGCTGGACAAGTCGGAAATATCGTTTAAACTTAGGGGGATAAACGGTAAGTTTCGGGCGCTCGATTCCCCAAACGGTTTCGCGAGTCGTTTGGTCGAGTTTGCGCCGACTTGCCCGATTCGTCGTCGACCGTCGACGTTTTCCGCGTTTTCGGTCGAGTCGTCCGCTTTTATAACGTTTGCGTCTTGGATTTTTAAGCGTCGGCCTTCGCGGCGGCGCGTTGCGGCGACGAAACGGCGAAATCGTTCGAGGAAATTTCTTCCAATCATAGAGGAAAGGCGTCGCAAGCCGATGAAATACGTCAAAATAACCAAAGGGCTCGACCTGCGGATGACCGGAACGCCGGATCAAACGAGCGCGCCCGAAAAGAAAAGCGTCAAACGCGTCGCGGTAACGGGGCCCGATTACGTCGGGATGAAACCGACGATTCTCGTCGAAGTCGGCGAAAAAGTTTTGCTCGGTCAACCGCTTTTTGAGGACAAGAAGAACCCGGGCGTCAAGTTCGTCGCTCCGGCGGCGGGCGTCGTCGCGTCGATCAACCGCGGCGAAAAACGCGCTTTCCGCTCGATTATTATCGACGTCGCGGCGGGCGACGCGGCGCAAGAGTCGGTCGCGTTCGAGAAGTTCGAGGCGAACTCCTTGACCGAGCTTTGCCCGACGAAAGTTCGCGAAACGCTCGTCAAATCCGGGCTTTGGACGGCGCTTCGAACGCGTCCGTTCAGCCGAATCCCGAAAATCGACGCGGTTCCGGCGGCGCTTTTCGTCAACGTTTGCGACACCAACCCGCACGCGCCGAATCCGCAGCCGATCGTCGAAGCGGCGAGCGAAGATTTCGTTAACGGGTTGCGCGTTTTGAGCCGAATTTGCGGGAAAAAACTTTGGGTCTGCTTCGGCGACGCGAAGTATTCCGCCGACTTTATCGCCGCCGTCGAAGCGGTTCCGAACGTCGAAGCGGTTTCGTTCTCCGGCCCGCACCCGTCCGGCTTGACCGGGACGCATATCGCGACGCTCGACCCCTGCGGTCTCGGGAAAGTCGTTTGGTCGATCGGTTACCAAGACGCGATCGCGGTCGGCGCGCTCTTCGTCAAGGGAACGCTTCCAACGGAGCGCGTCGTTTCGTTGGCCGGGCCGACGGTCAAGAATCCGCGTCTCCTCCGCGTTCCGGTCGGCGCCTGTCTCGACGAAATCGTCGACGGCGAGCTGAAAGACGGCCCGAGCCGCGTTATCAGCGGAAGCGTCCTTTGCGGTCGCGCTATCGAAGGCGACCTTTGCGGTTTGGGGCGTTACGTCAACCAAATCTCCGCGATCGGCGACGGCGACCCGCGCGAGTTCTTCGGTTGGGCGCTCCCCGGTTTCAAAAAATTCTCGGCGGCCCGCACCGTCGCGTCGAAATGGCTGGCGAAAACGCCGTTCGCGCCGACGACGGCGGAACACGGCGGCAAGCGCGCCGTCTTCCCGAACCCGACGTTCTACAAAGTTTCGCCGCTCGACCTCGAACCGACGTTCCTCTTCAAAGCGTTGGAAATCGGCGACTTGGAAAAATGCGAAAAACTCGGCGCGTTCGAACTCGACGAGGAAGACCTCGCGCTTTTCACGCTCGTCGACTTCGGGAAAAACGACTACGGCCAAACGCTCCGCGCGCTCCTGAACGCGGCGATGAAAGAGGAGGAATGAGATGAAATTTGTCAGAAAAGCGCTCGACGCGACCGAAAAGCGGTTTTTCGCGCCCGGAAAACCGTTCGCGTTCCTTTACCCGCTCTACGACGCCGCGGACACCTTCTTCTTCACGCCGAACGCGAAAACGTCCGGAACGTGCGCCGTTCGCGACTGCGTCGACTTCAAGCGGATGATGATTACGGTCGTTTTGGCGTTGCTTCCTTGCGCGTTAATGGGGATGTACAACGTCGGTTTGCAAGCGAACCGCTTGATGGAAGCCGGCGCGACCGCTCCGACCGACTGGCACGGCGCGATTTTGAACTGGATCAACGGTTTTTATCCGGCGATTTTCGAACCGTCGAGCGTTATCGGCTGCTTCCTTTACGGGCTCGTTTACTTCCTGCCGATTTATATCGTTACGATGATCGTCGGGTTGGGTTGGGAAATTCTTTTCGCGGCGATTAACAAACACGAAGTCAACGAAGGCTTTTTCGTCACCGGCTTTTTGTTCCCGTTGATCGTTCCGGCGACGATTCCGCTTTGGCAAGTCGCGCTCGCGATTTCGTTCGGCGTCGTGATCGGGAAGGAAATCTTCGGCGGCACCGGGCGCAACTTCATGAACCCGGCTCTCGTCGCTCGCGCTTTCCTCTTCTTCGCTTACGCCGGTCAAATTAGCGGCGACAAGGTTTGGACGGCGGTCGACGGCGTTTCGAAGGCGACCCCGCTTTCGTTCGCGACGCAAGGCGTCGACGCGTTGAGCGCCCAATATTCTATGTCGAGCGCGTTCTTCGGGACGATTCCCGGTTCGCTCGGCGAAACGTCGACGCTGGCCTGCTTGATCGGCGCGGCGATTCTGCTCCTGACCGGCGTCGCGTCTTGGCGCATTATGGCGTCGATGTTCGTCGGCGGAATGGGCTTGGCGGCGATCTTCGCGAGCTGCCCGTCGATTACGGAAGCGTTCCCGGCGGCGACGCTCGGTCCGCAATGGCACTTCGTCCTCGGCGGTTTCGCGTTTGGGATGGTCTTCATGGCGACCGACCCGGTTACCGCGGCGGCGACGAAAGTCGGCCAATATATTTACGGCTTCCTGATCGGCGCGTTGATTATCGTCGTTCGCGCGATGAATCCGGCGTATCCGGAAGGCGCGATGTTGGTGATTCTCTTTGGGAACTGCGTCGCTCCGTTGATCGACTATATGGTCGTCAACGCGAACATTCGCCGCCGCGTTAAGCGACTCGAAGCGCGGTAAAGATTGCGAGGAAAGGAACAATGAACAACGAATCGATTTTTAAAACGTTTGGCGTCGCGACGGGCGTTTGCGTCGTCTGCGCGATTATCGTTTCCTTTTCGAGCGTCGCGCTCAAAGGGTTGCAAGATCAAAACAAACTTCTCGACAAACAGGTCAACGTCCTGAAAGCGGCGGGGCTCGTTAAGGCCGACGAGAAGCCGACGAAAGCGCAAGCCGACGAAATGTTCAAGTCGGCGGAAATCGTCGTCGTCGACTTGGCGACCGGCGCGGTCGTCGCGGACGCCGACCCGAACAAAGTCGAGAGCGACAAAACGAACGTCGTCGCGCTGACGCCGGAACAAGACGTCGCGAAAATCAAAACGGCGCCGAAACAAGCGGTCGTTTACCGCTTCAACGAAGAAAACGGCGCGCTGAAAACGCTCGTTCTCCCGATTTGCGGAACCGGGCTTTGGTCGCGCATGAACGGTTTCCTGTCGCTGAACGCCGACCTGACGACGGTCGCCGGGCTCGTTTTTTACGAACACGGCGAAACCCCGGGGCTCGGCGGCGAAATTTCGAACCCGAAATGGACGGAAAAGTGGAACGGCAAAACGGCGGTCGACGAAACCGGCGCTCCGATCGTGAAAGTCGTTAAAGGAACCGCGAACGACGCGGCGACCGAAGTCGACGGCATTTCCGGCGCGACGCTCACCTGCAACGGCGTCAACGGCACGATCGAGTTTTGGCTCGGTCCGAACGGTTACGGCCCGTATCTGAAAACGTTGCGCGGCGACGCTCCGGCGACCGAAGCGGAAGCTCCGGCGGAAACCTCCGAAGCGACCGAAGCGAGCGAAAACTGAAAGGACTGGTGAAAAAATGAACTCGGCGGTGAAAGAAAATATTGTCCAACCGTTGTTTAAGAACAATCCGGTTTTCGTTCAGCTCCTCGGCATCTGCTCCGCGTTGGCCGTTACGACGAATCTGAACAACGCGTTCACGATGACGCTGGCGGTGGTCTTCGTTACCGCGTTTTCGAACGTCGGCGTGTCGCTGATTCGCAAAATCATTCCGGGCTCGATTCGTATGATCGTCGAAATGGCGATTATCGCGACGCTCGTGATTTTGGTCGACCAAATTTTGAAGGCGTTCTCGTACAACTTGAGCAAGCAGCTGTCGGTTTACGTCGGCCTTATCATTACGAACTGCATCGTGATGGGGCGCGCGGAAGCGTTCGCGATCAAAAACGGCCCGACGGTCAGCCTCCTCGACGGGATTGGGAACGGCCTCGGTTACGGCGTCGTGTTGATGATCGTCGCGTTTTTCCGCGAGCTGTTCGGCTTCGGCACGCTCTTCGGCTTTACGGTTTTGAAGACGGTCAACAACGGCGGTTGGTACGTTCCGAACGGTTTGATGGTGCTGGCTCCGGCGGCGTTTTTCCTGATCGGCGCGATGATTTGGGTTCTCAAAACTTACGGCAAGGGGATGCAAGACGACGAATGAGCCGAAGCGCGGTTCGCCGTTTGAACGTTCGACGTTTCGAGCGTTTCGAGCGTTTCGGCGGCGCCGCTTAACGGTTCTTTCGCAAAGGAAGATTAACGATGGAACACGTTTTTACGATGTTTATGGAAGGAGTCTTCACGCAAAACCTTGCGTTGTCGCTCTTTTTGGGAATGTGCACGTTTTTCGCGGTGTCGAAGAAAGTCGGCGCGGCGTTTGGGTTGGGGATCGCGGTAACGGTCGTTCAAGCGATCACGCTTCCGGTCAACAACCTCCTTTACAATTACGTGTTGCGCGAAGGCGCGTTGGCTTGGACGGGCGTTCCGGCCCTCGCTTCGCTCGACTTGAGCTTTTTGGCGTTCATCACGTTCATCGGCGTGATCGCGGCGATCGTTCAGATTTTGGAAATGGCGCTCGACCGCTTTTTCCCGCCGCTTTACAACGCGCTCGGGATTTTCCTTCCGTTGATCACGGTCAACTGCGCGATTATGGGCGGTTCGCTCTTCATGCAACAGCGCGACTACAACTTTACGGACAGCTGCCTTTACGGGCTTTTCTCCGGTATCGGTTGGGCGCTGGCGATCGTGATTTTCGCCGGGATTCGCGAAAAGATGGAATACTGCCATGTTCCGAAGGGGCTGCGCGGTTTGGGTATCGCGTTTATGGCCGCCGGATTGCTGGCGACGGCGTTTATGACGTTTTCCGGAATGTGATCCGAGGGAGAGAATTGAACAATGAGCAGCGTTGGAATTATTATCGCGGGCGTCGTCGCGTTTACGGCGATCGTTCTCGCGTTGGTGGCGATCATTCTTTCCGCGAAGTCGGTTCTTTCGCCCGGCGGCTCGGTGCAAATCGAGATTAACGGCGACGCGTCGAAGACGTTGACGGTTCCGTCCGGCGGCAAACTCCTCGGCACGTTGGCCGACTGCAAAATTTTCGTCCCGGCGGCGTGCGGGGGCGGCGGTTCCTGCGGTCAGTGCAAGGTGCGCGTCCTTTCGGGCGGCGGCGAAATTCTCGCGACCGAAAAAGCGCACATGACGCGCAAGGAAATCAAAGAGGGCGTCCGCTTGGCCTGCCAAACGCCGGTCAAGCAAGACATGAAGATCGAAATTCCGCCGGAAATTTTCGAAGTCAAAAAGTGGGAGTGCGTCGTTCGCTCGAACGAACTCGTCGCGCCGGACATTACGGAGCTTATCCTCGACCTTCCGGAGGGCGAAGTCGTCGACTTCAAAGCCGGCGGTTACATTCAAATCGAGCGACCGGGCGGCTTGACGATTAATTACAAGACGGACTTCAACATTCCGGAGCGGTATCACGCGCACTGGGACCGAGCGAAACTTTGGGACTTGGTTAGCGAAGATATCGGCCCGGTAACGCGCGCCTACTCGATGGCGAACTATCCGGGCGAAAAGGGAATCATTATGCTGGACGTTCGTCTGGCGATCCCGCCGGCGGAGAAGCCGGGCATGCCGCCGTTCCCGGGAATCCCGACCGGGCAGATGTCGTCGTATCTTTTCAGCCTGAAACCGGGCGACAAAGTTACGGTCAGCGGCCCTTACGGCGAATTTTTCGTCCGCGACACGCCGAACGAAAAGATTTACATTGGGCGCGGCGCCGGGATGGCTCCGCTTCGTTCGCACCTCTTCGAGATGCTGGAAGGGTTGCATCGCGGCGAAAGAATTTCGTACTGGTACAACGCGCGTTCGTTGGCCGAAGCGTTTTACCTCGACGACTTCAAGCGACTGGAAGAAAAGTACCCGAACTTCTCGTTCCACTTGGCGCTGTCGCGACCGCGACCGGAGGACAATTGGAAGGGCCTGACCGGGTACATTTACAAGGTCTTGTACGAGAACTACTTGAAAGACCATAAGGCGCCGGAAGACTGCGAATATTTCCTCTGCGGTCCGCCGGTGATGACCGACTCGGTGTTGGACTTGCTCGACTCCCTCGGCGTCGAGCGCGAAAGCATCTTCTTCGACGACTTCGGCGAATGATTTTGGCGCCCGTCGCGATATTTTAACCGACGCCGAAACCGACTCGGCGTCGAGCGCGAAGGCGTCCGTCTTTCTCGACGACTTCGGCGAACGACGTTTTAACGTCGACGCGTTAAGTCGACCGAACGACTAAAGCGGCTTGTTTCCGTTGCGTAGAAGCGGAGGCGAGCCGTTTTTTTATCGCTTTTTCTTGAAATCGCCGCTTTTTCTTTCCGGCGCGGCGCGTTTTCGCTTCTTTTTTCGACGTTTTCTCGTTAGCGTCGCGAACCGTTAAAATCGCGACTTCTTTTTTATCCGGCGCCCCTTGACTGTTTTTTTTTTTTGTTAGTATTGGCGTAACAGGAAAAAACGGAAAAGGGGACGCGGATTGTCGTTCGGAAGTGTTAAAACGCGTTTCCTTTGAATGTAAAACTTGCAGATAATAGAATTAGGAGGCGTTGTAATGAACGGGCCAAAAGCGCGCGTTACCGTAAAACGCGAACATTCGTTATATAGTTGCGCCGTTATTTTCGGCGTATATGTCGACGGTATGAAGGTGGGAAGCGTCGCGAACGGGGGCGAAGCGACCTTTGAAATCGAACCTGGTAAACACACGCTCGAATGCAAGGAATCGTTTATGGGGCGGTTGGTAGCGGACGGCGCGCCGTTTGAGATTCAAGCGGGCGAGCGTCTTGAATTTTGCTTGCGGTGTTCCGGATTTGTCTTGATGACCTTTTTGGGCTTGATTCCTTTGGCGTGGCTTTCTAGTGGATTTAGAAAGCGCTATTTTAGAAGGTTTACGTTGTCGGTGAATAAGAAATAAATTCTTGTTGGCGCCCCGTAATTGCGTCGCGCGATAAACGGCGTTATGGTGCGCGGAGAAAGCAAGCGGACACGAATTTTGTTCGTTGTTTTGGCGGAGGAAGGATATGACGACTGAATATACGTTTAACGACGGTATTCGCCACGACTATGTCGCGAATGTTAAAGACAAAAATATGACGAATGAGTTTACGGCGAAATTGACCGTGTTGCGCGTAAAGGAGTGGATTGGCGCCGTCAATCTTTATCGCGTTTACCTCGACAATGTGGAAATCGGTAGAATTGCGAACGGACAGGAAGTAACTTTTCAGATTAAACCGGGGCGGCATAATTTTCATGTTAACGATACTTTCAACTTGCCGTTAACGGGGAAAGTTCCGTTTGAAGTCGGCGAAGGCGAACATTACGCTTTCGCCGTTTATTACCAAGGCGGTTTAAATCCGTTGCGTTCTTTCGCCGCCGAGGGGATGAAACTTTGTTAACGCGTCGTTGACAAAATAACAATTTGATTCATTAAGGAGAATTTATTATGAGCGACTATAAACCTGCGTTTGAGACGAGCGTTTTTGTGATCCTGCTCATCGCGACGTTTTTCATTCCGATTATCGGAATCGTTATGGGGGCGATGAACCTTAAATATCCGGAACGCAACGGGCAAAGCGTTGGGTTGCTGAGTCTCGGCGTTATTATGGCGTTGGCCAATTTCGGGGTTATTATGGGAGCGATGGGCTAAACGTTTCGCGGCGCGTTAAAGAGTCTTTACGTTAAAAGAACGGAAGGCTCTTTAACGTAAACGCGATAAACATATACGTTCGTAAGTTCATTATCGGAAAAAATGGAAGTGAATAAATGAACAAAAACGTAAAATCGGCGTTGATAGCGGCGGTAATTTTTGGGGTAATTATCGCAATGTTTACCGCTCGACGCGCCGCGACGGAGAGCGAAGCCGAGCTATACGGGAATTGGCAAATGACCGACGCGTCTTGGCAAACGGAGCTGGCGAGTCGACAGTACGGGCTGACCGCTTATTGCGTCTCGAATATAATTTTTTGCGCTCCGAGCGGATTCTCTTCCGACGCGCGTTTTATCGCGTTTGATCGAACGACGGTTAATCAAGGGCAACGCGTTAGCGGCGATTTCAAATACGACGGAAACGTTCTTATTTGCGAAGCGCCGCTGTTCGGAACGCGTATGGCGAGCGTCGAGTGGATAAGCGACGACGTGATCGAGGTGCAAAACGAACAAGGAACAACGCGTCGTTATATGCGAGAATAACGCGTGGAAGAAACGTTTTCCAAGTAAAAGTACAAGCGTCGTTTTAACGCGGTATAACGTCGGGAGCGACGCTTTTTTATAAAGCTGCGCGCTTGCTTTGGCGCGCGTCGACGCGTTGTTGTTTTCGCAACGGTTACAAAAGGGAATTTTAAAAATATCAACGCGCCCTTGCGACGCGCTGTTCCTCAAATAAGGTAAATATAATGAAACGTCTCCGTTATCTTGCCCTACTTCTTTTGATCTGCGTCGCTTTTTCCGGGTGCAAACCCGAACACGCCGAAGCGTTTTTAGAAGGAGCGCTTGAAGAACTGCAAAACGGCGGTTATGGCGCCGACGCAAACGATTACGAGTCCTACGAGACGGAAGAAGAGAGCGCGTCGCCAGTTCCGTGCGCTCATCCCCATTGCGTCGACGGCAAATGCGGCTCCTGCGAGGGCAAAGGAGTTATGGCGTCCGGCTGGCTTTGTGCCGATTGTTACGGCCTCGGCTACTGTGATTTGTGCGAAGGCGAAGGAGAATACCCGCCCGGTTTCGATATTGAAACTGTTCTTAACGTCGATCGCGCTTACCCCTCGTTTAAAGAGACGACGTGTTTCGTTTGCGGCGGTTCGGGGGCTTGCGCAATGTGCGGCGGTTACGTTAATAAAACAATGCCTCCCGCAATGGCCGCCGGACTTTTAGGCGTGTCCGGGCCGCTTTGCGCTGGTTGTATGGATACTTGGAGATGTCAGGCTTGCTCCGGAATGGGGCGCCGACGCGT
>JAFTUJ010000523.1 GCA_017466305.1 Thermoguttaceae bacterium | reverse complement strand
GTCGGCGGGAGAAGGTCGGCGGGAGAAGGTCGGCGGGAGAAGGTCGGCGGGAGAAGGTCGGCGGGAGAACGTCGGCGGGAGAACGTCGGCGGGAAAAGCGTTAACGGGAAAGCTCCGTCGGCGAGAAAATCGACGTTGACTCGCGGCGTTTTTTTTGGTAACGTCGCCAATAACTTAACGATAGAACGGCGCGACGGGTAAGGACGCGTCGGCGGTTAAGACGGTTCGATTAAGTAGAATAGCGAGAATAAGGAAACGCGGCAACGATGAAAAATAAGCAAAACGCGGCGCTTTGGGGCGTTTGTATTCTTCTTTTAGCGTTCGTCGTCGGGCGCGATAACGATTCGTTGGCGCCGTCGAGCGTCGAAGCGCAAACCGGCGCGACCGGGGCCGACGTCGACGCGTTGCGCGCGTCGATCGGAAATTTCTTCGAAAATCTCTCCGACCCGAATCAGGGGCCGCGGAAAGCGCTCGACGAATTAACGAAAAATACGGCGCTGGGCGACAACGAGAAATTAATGACGGGACTTTCCGACAATTTGAAATTGGTCGCCGCTAACTTCGGCCCTTACGTCGCTTACGAACCGGTCGGCGCGAAGGCTCTCGGCTCCGATTTGATCGAATTTCGATATTTGTACAAGTGTCAGAACCACCCGGTCGTTTGGCGTTTTACTTATTATCGCCCGCGACCGAACGCCGCCGACCCGACCTCGGTTCCTTGGACCCTCATCGGGGTGCGGTTCGATTCGAATCTCGACGCGGCTTTGCTCGATTGAACCTTTAGTCGGACGGCTTGCGTCGGCGGAGTCGAAGGAACGATTAAGGAAAAAGAGATTTTGACGTCGACGTTAAGAAAAAATAAACGGCGCTAAACGCTTGCGCGACGGCGAGTTAAACGCGTCGTCGCGAAAGCGTTTTGCGTTGAGCGTTAAGAAAAAAGTTCGCGCCGTCGCCGCTTAACGCAATGGACGGCGGAAAGCAAAACGACGCGGGATCAGGCGAAAAGGTCGTCCGCGCCGACGAGCGAAACGTTCGCCGCTCTCAAAACTTCCAACGCTCGGTCGACGTCGTTCATCGACAGAATGATCGCCGCGACGCCGCGTTTCTTCGACGTAAAACCGTACATATATTCAACGTTCAAGCCGTCGTTCGCGGCAATGACGCCGAGAAGTTTCGTCAGCGCGCCCGCTTCGTCCGGAATTTGAACGGCGAGAGCGGAGGTCTTTTTGGCGGTGAAGCGGCCTTTCAGCGCTTCGAACGCGGCGTCCGAGTCTTTGGCGAGAACGCGCAAAACGCCGAATTCGCCCGCTTCGACGAGCGACGTCGCTTCGACGTTGACGCCGGCGTCGGAGAGAGCGGCGCACGCTTCCATCAAACGGCCCGGTTTATTTTCGAGAAAAACGGAAATTTGTTGCAGTTTCATTATTTCGCTCCGGGATTTGTCGTCGGTCGCGGGCTTGCCGAGCGGTTTGTCGACTCGAAAAGAACCGCGACGAAGCGGTCGAGCGACGGGAAAGCGCGGGGTAAAACTCGCGAAAAATGTTAAATTGCTCTTTCATTATACCAAAAAAATAAACGACGCGAAAGGCGCCGCAGCGTTCGCGTCGTTTTTTTTGCGTTTTTTCGTCGTCGAGCGCGCCGCCGTTTCCGTTTTTGACGGTTTCGCGGTCGCGCCGACGTTCGTTTTCGACGTTCTATGATTATTTGAAAAAGGTTTCGAAAATCTTCGCTCGACGGGAAACGTCGTTAGAAGGTGAGTCGAGCGGCGAACTCGACGCGCGCCGCTTCGCCCGGTTCCATCGCGGTAAAGACCGGCGTTTCGGAGGTTACGTCGGCTTTTTGGTATTGCGTTTGCCAATAGCCGACTTCGATCCCGGTCATAAAGTTCGGCGTCCAGTTGTACAGGAAGTTGACGAAATACAACTCGTTGCGCGTTCGCGACGTCGTGAAGCCGTTCGACGCGACGCTCGTGCCGACGAGATCGTCGTCGTCGAGTTGTTCCATTCCGTAACCGACGTTCGTCGCGAATTTTTGCGTCCAGTCGACGTGCAACCCCAGCCAACCGCCGGAAGCGCCGAGCGCGTCGCGACGGTAAAGGTCGACGCCTTGGTTAATTCCGCCGATAAAAGAACTTACGTTCGCGCCGACGTAATATTCGCCTTGGACGCGGAGTTTTTTCGTCAACGGGACGTCCGCGTCGAGGTTCGCCGACCAAGTGTCGACCGCGACCCGTTCGGACGTGTTCGCGAAGGTTCCGGCGATCGGCGAAAACTTGTAATATTGCTCGCCGATGTGTCCGGAGACGCCGATCGTGATCGGCAGCCCGTCGCGGGCGTCTTTGAAGAGCGAAACGGCGTAACGCCCTTCGATCACCGGCCAACCGGACGTCGCGGCGGAAACGCCCGGCGTCGACGTATAGTCGCCGAGGATGTTGTCGCAAACGGCGATTTGCGCGAGCGTTTGCAAGTCTTTGCTGAGCGTAAAACCTTGTTCGAAGCGAACTTGCGCGCGTCGGTATTGGAGGCTTCCGGCGAAACCGCCCGGGAGATAGTTCAACATTTGCGGGCAGAGCGGCGAAATAATTTCCCAATCTTGCCCGGCTAAGAAGCGACGTTGGTTCTCCGCGTCGACCAGTTCGGCGTAAGCGCGGCGGAGCTGGACGCCTCCTTTGTTTTTCGAACCGTTATAGGCGCCTTGGAAGTCGAATTCGAGACAGCCGCGCAAGTCGGCGTTCAACGCCTCGACGCGGGGCCCTTCCATCTTGAAGCCGATGCGGGACGTGCGAGCGTCGATCGTAAAGTCGGACGAATCGTCGACTTCCGGCGTTTGGACGTAAAGCATATATTCGCCCGGAACGGCGCGCTGCGTGTCGGTCGACATGGAGAGGTTTAGGAACCCGTACGGCGTGATGCGGAAGTCGCCTTTTTTCCAGGTCATCAGCGACATTTCTTCCCGAAGCGCGTCGAGTTCTTCGCGGGTAACGAACGTTCCGTTCGAGTCGAGGCGACCGTCCAGGTCGAGCGCCGGCAAGTTCTCGTTGACCGGCGTTAGTTTCGGCGCTTCGGCTCGTTCGACGTGTTCGACCGGTTCGACTTCCGGCGGTTCCGGCGCGTCGCGGTCGGCGGAACGCGCGCCGAAAAGCCCGTTCGTTCGAGCGCGTCGGAACGGACGCAAGCGACGGAAGGGGCCCGTTTCGCCGTCCTCTTCCTCCGCCGTCGCGAGCGTTTCGCCGTAACCGTCCGCGACGTCCGCCTCGACGAATTCTTGCTCGACCGTTTCGTCGGCGTAATCGTCGTCGGCGTAATCGTCGTCGGCGTTTTCTTCAACGTATTTCGCGTATTCCGCTTCGTCGTCGGCGTAACGGCCGTCGGACTCTTCGGCGTCGGTCGTTACGACGGCTTGCCAACCGCCGTCCTCCAGAGCGAAAGCGTTCGACGGCGCCGACGTCGGAAGAGAAATGAAAATAGCGACAAAAAACGACAAAACGCCCGTTCCGCGACCTGCGAAGGGACGAAGCGCGTTCCAAAGGGCGCGGCGTCGGCGAGACGCGGCGTCGGCGGCGGAGAAAACGACGGTTTTCATGGCGGCGAATCAATTGCGGTAAAGGGTTTCAAACGCGCGCCGAAAATCAAACGTCGTCGGAGCGCAACCTAGCGAAAGCGACCGCGAAACGTCGTTCTTGTCATTAATATATTAATAGCGAGTATTAGCATATTAACGAACGGCGCGACGGCGGCGCGGTTCGAACGCGGGCGCCGTTAAAACCCGAAAATTTTAACGGCGTTCGTTATCGTTGGTATCGTCGTTTTTACCGTCGCGACGCGAATATTTTTCCAGCGTTGAGAAAAAATTTTGCAAAAAAGAGAAAAACGCCGAAAAAAAACGCTTGAAAGCGCCCTCTACTTGAGCTTATAATGAACGGATAGCGTCGAGCGGTTCCGCGCGATTTTTTCGCAACGTCGCGTCGGAGGGCGTTCGCCGCTAATTTTTCGACGCGTTTGACGGCGGCGTTTGGCGTTTGCGGCTCGGCTCGAACGGAGCGAGAGCGGTTCGCGAAGCGTTCGCGACGGCGTTCGACGGAACACCCGGGTTTCCCAAGAACCCCGGATTTGGGCGACGATTCGCGGCTCTTGCGACCTCGCCGACGGCGAACAAAAGCGACGACGAACAAACGCGGAGGATATTTCCGGAAATATTCGACTATTAGGAGAATTTAAATGGCCGAAACTAACAATGGTTTGGCGATGTACGGGCGTCTGCAACTTGCGTACGCCGCTGAATTCGCCATTTGGGGCGCTTGGAGTTATAAGTTGGGCGGTTGGGGCGACGCCAACAATGTCGCCGTCGGTTCTTTATACAGCGCTTTTGCGCTCGGGGCTTTGTTTTCGCCCGTCGTCGGGCCGATCGCCGACCGTAAATTCGCCGCGCAAAAAGTTTTCGCTTTCTTGCACTTGGTCTGCGGCGCCGCGTTGCTTCTTTGCGGCGCGATCGCGAGCGGTATGATGGGCGATCCCAGCGTCTCGAAACTTTGGGGCCCGATGTTCGTCGCCGGTATCGCGTTTATGCCGAGTATCCCGCTTTTGAACGCGATCGTTTTCAAAAACGTGCCGAATAAAGAAAAGGCGCCGTGGATTTTTATTTTTGGAACGATCGGTTGGATTTTGGTCAACTACGCGGTGACCGTGAGCAACTTCTTCTTCATTGGCGGCGGCGTCGCGATCGCCTTGGCGTTGTACGCGTTGACGTTGCCGAACACGCCGCCCGCCGGTTCGACGAACAACGACCCGTTCGGTTTGAAAGCCCTCGCGCTCTTCAACAGTAAGGATTTCGCGATCTGCATGCTTTGCGCGTTTATGGTCGGTATTTTCGGTTCGAACTACTATTTCGGACTCGTCGACGGCTGCTTCCCGGGCAAGGGCGTTTACAATCAGTATTCGGAAATCCTCTTTATGGCCGCGCTGACCTTTGCGGTTCCGCGCTTCGGTTTGAAATGGACGTTGACCGTCGGTATGGCCGCGTGGGGCGTTCGTTATCTTTGCTTCGCGCAAGGAAGCGATAGCTTGGCGCTCGTCGGTTTGCTCTGCCACGGTATGGCGTACACGTTCCTGTACACCGCCGCTTATATGTACGCCGACAAAGTCGCGAGCGACGAAATGAAAGCGAACGTTCAAGCTTTGGTCGCATTTTTGCTTCTCGGCGTCGGGCAAGTTCTGTCGGGCGTCGCGATGGACGCTTTGAAAGGCAATGCGAGCCTTGAAAAAGCCGACGCCGCTCCGGCCGCCGCGGACGTTGATTCGACCGCGTTGCAAAACTTCTTTGGCGCCGCCGCGTTCGCGCAAGACGGTTCGCTTGACGAAGCTCCGGCCGAAACCGCCGCTCCGGCTGAAACCGCCGCTCCGGCTGAAACCGCCGCTCCGGCTGAAACCGCTGAAGCGACCGCCGCCGCTCCGGCTGAAACCGCTGAAGCGACCGCCGCCGCTCCGGCTGAAACCGCTGAAGCGACCGCCGCCGCTCCGGCTGAAACCGCCGAAGCGACCGCCGCCGCTCCGGCTGAAACCGCCGAAGCGACCGACGGCGAAGGCAAAAAAGAAGAAGCGAAAGGTTTCCGCGTTTGGGATCCCGAAATGAAAGCGAAATACAACTGGAATATCGTTTGGGGTATTCCGGGCGTTTTCTGCCTCTTCTGGGCGATTGTTTTCGCTCTTCTCGGCAAAGAACCGAAAGCCGCGGAAGAAGAAGCCGCCGCTTCCGACGCCGCGTGATTTTCGGGACGTCGGTTGAAAACGAAGCGGAACGGAGCGGCGTCGCGACGGCGTTTCCGTTCCGGCTTCCGCGTCGCGTCGCTTAAAATAGACGGCGCGACTCAAAACTGAAAAAACGCAAGGCTCGCCGCGACGAAAGCGGTCGCGTCTTGCGTTTGCTCTTTTCTTGACGGCGCGCTCGACGTTAAAACGGAGAAAACGCGCGAAGCGAACCGTTGAGACGACGCGTCGGGACGGTTGACGCGGACGCTTGCCGACGTTAAAATAAGGAACGAAGCGGCGGACGAATGTGTTAGAATAGGCGCTTTGCGTTGAGTCTTCTTGGAAAAACGGTTGCGTCGATCGTCGCGCTTTTTTTGGAGCCGGGAACGGCGAACGGTCGAAAAGGGGATTGAGTCGCGTTTTTTCGACGCGGCGCGTCGCGGTCGAGCGAACGGAAAGACGGCGGCGAATCGGAACAACCCGCAAACTCAAACGGCGGCGGAGCGGCGCTCGCGTTCGTCGGGGAGAAGAACGATGAAGTTCGAAAAATTTTTCCGCGCGGCGCTGAGCGTCGCGGCGTCGGCGTTTCTTACTTGGGGCGCCGCGAACGTCGAAGCGCAAGAGGAAGTCGACGCGACGGCAAGCTTGGGCGTCGCGCAACAAAGCCGGTTCGCCGACGGCGCGGAACCGGTCGCGATGGAACGGGCGCGAATCGTTCCGGGGACGCCGCTTGCCGTCAACTCGACGATGCAGCGTCTTATTTCGTCGAGCAGCGGGTCGTTCGGCGGGATTTTGTCGCGTTACGACACGGCGAATTTTGGGAAGTTTTTCGGCGGCGGCTCGGTCGCGTTGCGCGATTTGACGGCGTTGAGCGACCGACTTGCCGAGCTTGAAGATTTGGCCGCCGGCGACAACGAAGTCGAAAACGACGTCGAGGTCGCGCGGATGTATCCGCCGCGTTTGGCGTTGGATTTCGCCGAATTTCCGACGCGTTCGCTGACGGCGAAAACGTCGCAAACGAACTTGGCGGCGCAAATTGAGAACGTCGTCGCCCGTTTTCCGGTCGATAAAAGCGTCGAAAGTTTCGCGTACGAGTCGAAGGGCGAAGTCGTTTACTTGCGCGGCAAGTTGAAGTCGACGCGAATGATTCGAATGCTCGAAAACGTCGTTTCGATGCAACCGGGCGTTCGGAAAGTCGTCAACGAAATCAAACCGCTTTCGCCGGAGCCGACCGCGGTCGACGTGTTCGGGCAACCGTTGAAATCGCGTTGACGGCGGCGTTAAAATCGGCGCGACCGTCAGCGTTGCCGAAGTCGCTCCTAAAAAACGAAAACGCTCGCGGAGAGGAAAACTTCGCGAGCGTTATTTTGCCGATAAAACCGTTAAACTTTAACGGCGCTTAGTACCGCGCGGGCGGGCGACC
>JAFTUJ010000522.1 GCA_017466305.1 Thermoguttaceae bacterium | reverse complement strand
CGTCATCACCATCGTCGCCGGGTATTTCGCGTCTTTGCGGACGTTGTGCAAAGGCGAATAGTTAAGGAGATAGCGGAACATTTCTTCGCTTTCCTCGCTCGTGCCGTAGTCGGTCGCCCAAGCCCATCCTATCGTGAACTTTTGGTAGCGGAGCATGTCGAGGACGCCGACTTGCGGGACCGCCGCCGCGAAGAGGTCCGGGCGTTGCGTCAACGCGGCGCCGACGAGGAGCCCGCCGTTCGACCCGCCGTTGATCGCCAACGTTTCCGGCGACGCGTATTTTTCGGCGATCAAGAATTCCGCCGCCGAAATGAAATCGTCAAAAACGTTTTGTTTTTGCATTTTCGTTCCGGCTTTGTGCCAATCTTCGCCGTATTCGCCCCCGCCGCGCAGGACGGCGACCGCGAAAACGCCGCCGCGGTCGAGGTAAGGAATGCGCGTCGGCTTGAACGACGGCGACATATTAATGTTGAAACCGCCGTAACCGTAAAGAATCGTCGAGTTTGCGCCGTTCTTCTCCAAGCCCTTTTTATACGTAACGAAAATCGGGGCGCGCGTCCCGTCTTTGCTCGTATACCAAAGGCGTTCGACGACGTAATCGTTCGGGTCGAGCCCCGCGTCCGGCGCCCAGAAGAGCGTCGACTCGCCGGTTTTCGCGTCCGCTTTGTAAATCGTCGTCGGCGACGCGAACGACGTGAACGAGTAAAAGAACTCGTCGTCCCCCTTATCGCCGGAAATTCCGACGACGCCAAGCCCCGGAATGGCGAGTTTGCCGACGTTTTTACCGTTATAATCGACAAAAACGCACTCATGCGCCGCGTCGACGAGGTACTTCGCGAGAAGTTTGTCGCCAACCGGAACGATCGATTCGAGGAGGTTTTCCGACTCCGGCAAGACGTCGCGCCAATGTTCCGGCGCCGGATTTTTCGGGTCGACGGCGACGAGTCGGCGGTTCGGCGCTTTATAGTCGGTCAACGCGTAAAAAACGTCGTCCTTCACTACGACGACGCCCGTTTCGGAGTCGAACGCCGGATAGAGCGTTTGAAAATTCGTTTTTTCGTCGCGCAAATCATCGAAAAAGACTTTAGCGCCGTACGTCGAGTCGTTTTGGTAAACGAAAAGCCAATTTTCGTCCTCGTCGACCGAAGCCGTACAGTTGCGAAGGGGCGCCGAGCGGTCTTCGAAGACGAGCGCGTCCTTCTCTTGCGGGTCGCCGACGCGGTGATAATAAATCTTGTGATATTCGTTCTTAGCGCTCAATTCTTGGCCCGCCGGCGGCGCGTCGTAACGACTATAATAAAATCCGTCGCCCTTCCAAGCGATCCCGGTGAATTTCGCCCAGCGAACGCAGTCGTCGAGCTTTTTCCCGCTTTCGATTTCCTGAACGTAAATCTCCCGCCAGTCGGAACCGCTGACCGAAACGGAGTACGCCATATAGCGGCCGTCCTTCGAAATCGCCAGCGACGAAAGCGCGACCGTTCCGTCGTCGGAGAGGGAGTTCGGGTCGATCAGGAGCTTTTCCTCGCCGTCGAGCGACGTTTTAAAGTGTTGCGTCGACTGGTTTTGCAACCCGCTATTTTTCGAGTAGAAGTAACGTCCCCCGCGCTTCCAAGGGATTCCCTGTTTTGCGTAATCGTAACGCTCGGTCATTTCGCGGCGCAGTTCGTCGCGGAACGAAATTTGGTCGAGGTAAGCGTTCGTCGTCTTATTTTCGGCGGCGATCCACTCTTCCAGCTCCGGCGTTTTCTCGATTTCCATCCAGCGATACGGGTCGGCGACCTTCGTCCCGAAATACTCGTCGACTTGATCGCAAACGCGCGCTTGCGGATAATCGAATTTCGCGCTTTTTTCTTGCGCTTGAACGCCGCCGGTCGCGACGCTCGCCGCCAACCCGACGCAAAGCGACGCCGCCAAAGACGCGCCGCCTCGGTTTTTCCATTCTTTCATCGTTAAAAGCTCTCCAATCTATCTAAATTCAAGGCAAATCTTGAACAAAACGACCAATTCCTCGTCGACGCGTTCTCGCCGACTCTAACTATTATATCAAATTTTCCGATTTGCGCACGGCGGGGCGCCGTTTTTTAAAAAATTCGACTATTTTTGTCGATTAAGGCTCCCCTTACTCCTTGCTTTTCAAAAAATTTTACGGTATATTATTACCGACGCGCCGCTTTGTTAAATTCGGCTTACTTCTTCGCGAAAATTCGTTTGTTTATATATTTTGAAAAATTGGCCGCTTTCCGTTGTCGCGGCGCGTCGGTCGGAGTCCCGGTTCGCGAACGGAGTTCGACGCGACGTTCCCTTGTCGCTAGTTTTTGTTTTGTTAATCGATATTAATCAAGGAATCATTATAAAACGATGAGAATTTCCACGAAAGGCCGTTACGGTTTACGCATTTTACTCGATTTAGCGGCGCACCAAGCGGACGCGCGCCCTCGACTCAGTCGCGAAATCGCAAAATCGCAACAAATTTCGGAAAAATACGTCAGTCGTTTGATTCTCGCCTTGCGCGACGCCGGAATCGTCGGTTCGTTCCGCGGCGCTCGCGGCGGTTACTCCATCGTCAAACCGCTCGACAAAGTAACGCTTCTCGAAGCGATCGAAACGATGGAGGGCCCGCTTGAAGTCGTCGAGTGTCTCGCCGCCGACGCCGCGAATTGCGAACGCTCCGAAACTTGCGGCCCGCGTCAATTTTGGCGGAAATTCAACGACGAAATTCGCGGGATATTACAAAAATACACCGTCCAAGACTTATTTAATTCTTGTTGCGCCGGCGAACAAGGGGGCCTCTCGACGCTCGTTTCCTTAACGGATTCCGCTCTCGAAACCGCCGTCGACTAAGATCGCGTTATGCGAGTCGCCGTCGCGCCCGCCAATCGACCGCCAAATTTTAACGGTTGCGCCGACTTTAACGGCTTTTGGTTCTCGACGTCGGCTCGCGAAGCGTTCGTTAGCGCCGCGTTCTACAACGGAGTTCCCTTATTGCGTCAAAACGTTTTGT
>JAFTUJ010000521.1 GCA_017466305.1 Thermoguttaceae bacterium | reverse complement strand
GGCGGCGTCGGGCTTTACGTCGCGCTGGGCGCGCGCAACCCGTCGAAGGCGCTGGCGGTCGCGTCGTTTATTCTGCCCCCGGCGACGTTTTACGCGGCGACGAGTTTCTTGCTCGGAAAGCCCGCGCTGGGCTTTATTTCCGTCGCGGCGGCCTACTTCTTCGCGTCGTTGGCGATGTTGATTCCGGCGGTCGACGAGTTCGACGTCGCGACCGGGCGCTCGACGGCGGATTGACGCTTTAAACGCTTAGCTTTTAACGTTTATCTTTTAACATTTTTGAGTCGACTTAACATTTGAGTCGACTTTTTAACGCTCGCGCGTTTGGAACGCTTGCCGTCGACGGCGATAAGTCGAACAAACGCAACCTTTCGCGACGCTCTTCGGAGCGTCGCGATTTTTTTGAGACAAACGAAACAAAATGAAAGCGGAAGAAGAAAAAACGCGAGAAAACTCGGCGACGGCGCGGGAGGAAAAGGAGCGTTCGGCGGCGACGATCGAGCGTCTCGTCGCGCTTTGGGAGCGTTCGGTTCGCGCGTCGCATACGTTTTTAAGCGACGCGGAAGTTCAACGGATTAAAGGATTTATCCCGACCGCGTTGCGAAACTTTCCGACGCTTCTCGTCGTCGAGAACGCGGAGGGCGTCCCGACGGCGTTCGCGGGCGTCGACGGGCGACGTCTTGAAGCGCTCTTTGTCGACGCGGACGAACGAGGCAAAGGCTTGGGAACGCTGCTCTTGCGGCGTTGCGTCGAGGAATTGGGCGTCGACGACACGACGGCGAACGAGCAAAACCCGGCGGCGACTCGGTTTTACGAACGGTTCGGGTTCGAAGTCGAGCGACGGACGGAACGGGACGAACAGGGCGCGCCTTATCCGTTGCTGTATTTGAAGTTGCGGCGTTGAAAAAACGCGGCGACTTGAAGACGCCTTGTCCGTCGACGGCGAAGTTCGCGACGCCGCGTCGGTCGGCAAGCGTCGGAGAGAAAAACGTCGAGACGGGATGAAGAGACCGTTTCGGCGTTTTTTGTTTTTTTAAAAGAAAAAACGGCGCGATTTAGCGTTTGGGGCTTGACGTCGCGACGTCCGACGCCGTATAATGGCGACGTAAGGTCGCGAAGAGGACGGCGCCGCGTCGCGTCGACCGATTTCGACGAAAACGCTGTTGCAGGAGAAGCGAAAATGAAAAACCCCAAAACGGCAAAGCGTCTCGCGATGTTAAGCGCCGCGTTTCTAGTCGGTTCGGTCGCGACGTTCGCCGCCGACGTTCGCGCTTGTTGGCAAGTTTCCGTCGCGCCGACGGTTGGCGAAGCGACCGAAATCGACGCGAACGAACCGACCGACGCGAACGAACCGACCGACGCGAACGAACCGACCGACGAGAACGAACCGACCGACGCGAAAAACGACGGCGCGTCGTCGAAATCTTCGCCGAAACGGGAAGAATATCGACGCTACTCGACGTCGTTGTCAAATCCCGCCGATTTCGATTTGGCCGACGAATGGCCGTCTTGGACCGACGTTTCCGAAGCGGGAAAACGCAAAACTCTTTTAATTTCAGGCTGTTACTGGCCGTTTCGCTATTGTCCGCCCGGAACCTTTGCGATGGGCGCGGCTCCGAACGAGCCGGGGCGGTTCGGACTCGCGCTCAAAAACGAACCGCGTCGTTGCGTCGCCTTGACGCGCGGTTTTTGGACGCTCGAATTCGAGGTAACGCAACGGATGTGGAACGTCGTAATGGAGGAGAAGAACCCGAGCGCCTTTTCGCGGGACGGCGAGAAAGCGGCGGCGGTCGCCAACCTCGACACGCTCGATTTTCCGGTCGAAAACGTCAATTGGAACGACTGCCAAGAGTTCGCGCGGAAATTGAACGAGCGTCGCCTCGCGCCGCCGGGGTTTGAGTTTCGCCTCCCGACCGACGCGCAGTGGGAATACGCCTGCCGCGCCGGAACGACGACGCCTTATCCTTACGGCGAACGCCCGTCGAAAAAACAAATCAACTATTGCGACGATATGTCGTTAGGAGCGGAAGAGCGCGTTCGACCGTTGCGCGTCGCGTCGCTCGAGCCGAATCCTTGGGGCCTTTACGACATGTGCGGCAACGTGTCGGAGTGGTGTTTGGACGGCGACGTAAAGACGCAAAACGGCGGCGGAACAGGCGACGAGGATTCGCCGCTCCTCGACCCGGTCGGCGCGACGGTCGGCGGAGACCGTCGGGTAACGCGCGGCGGCGATTATCGTTGCGAAATCTCGCTTTGCCGTTCGGCGCGGCGTTCGTTGCAGGAGACCAAAAACGGCGGAAGTTGGCAAGGTTTCCGGCTAGTTCTCGTTCCCGTCGACGACCCGAGCGCGGCGGCGGACGAAGCGAAATCGGAGGAAAAAGCGGACGCGGAACATGCGACGGCGTTCGCCGAATTCGACGTCGCGACCGGTCGCTCGACGGCGGACTGACGCTTTAAACGCTTAGCTTTTAACGTTTAGCTTTTAACGTTTAGCTTTTAACGTTTAGCTTTTAACATTTTTGAGTCGACTTAACATTTGAGTCGACTTTTTAACGCTCGCGCGTTTGGAACGCTTGCCGTCGACGGCGATAAGTCGAGCAAACGCAACCTTTCGCGACGCTCTTCGGAGCGTCGCGATTGTTTTCGCCGTTGAAAGAAAGCGCTCGGGCGACGGGCGCGGTCGTTTGCTTCTCTCCGTTGCTTCTCCTTTGACTCTCTTGAAAGTCGAGTCGTTTCTTGTATAATGAACTTTAAATATCTTTTCGAACGTCGACGTCGACGTTGCGAGGCGGCGGCAAATGCGGATAATAAAAGGAAAAGACGATGATCGGGGTGATCGCGATCGAAATTTTTGGCGCGGCGGTCGGAAACGCGGCGGGGCATTATTGGAGAACTCGAAAGGGCGGCGCGCGACAGGCGAAGTTAAACGGCGTCGCGGTCGATCTCGACTCGGCGCTTCAAAACGCCGCCGCGGCGACTTCGACTCTCGCGACGTTGAGGGAGCAAACGCAAGCGCTCGACGCCGCGACGCGCGCTCTGCAAAACTGCGCCGCGCTCTTCGACGAAAAACTTGAACTCCTTGCGGAAGCAAGTTTTAAAGCGGGGTGGGTGCAGCTCGGATACGCCGCCGGCGCGTCCGACGAAGAGAATATGAAGTGGTATCTGCGACAAGCCGCCGCCGAATTTGGACGCGCGTTGGGAACGTTGAAAAACGAGCGTTTGATAACGGCGCATTTTGGCGCGGCGTTGGCGCAATTGCAGTTGGGCGAGTTGACGAACGGGCTGCAAACGCTCGAAGCCGTTCGCTCGATCGTTTTTGACGCGAGCGACCCAAAGGCGAATTTTTGGGTTTTTACTCGCTTGAAGCTCGAAGCGAGCGAGTACTTGGCGACGTTGGCCGGACAAACGCGATTCGTCGATAAGCAACGCGCTTATTCGCAAGCGTTTGAGCGTCGAGCGACGACGCTCCCGATCGGCCCGACGCGCGACCAAGCGTTCGCGTTGGCGCGGGCGACGCGGACGCTCGAGAGCGATTTGCAAGCGGGCGCCAACGAGTTGCGCGCCGCGGCGTTTGGTCTCGACGCAACGTTAAACAACGAAGCCGCAAAGGTTTATTTTGAAACGTTTGGCGTTCCGATCGATTCGCCGATTTCGTCGTTGCGACTTCCGCAAAGGACGCCGGTTCCGCGGCTTGCGTCGTCGCGTTTTCCGCAACCCGCGTCGAACGGCGCGGCCGGAGCGGTTTCGCCGTCGCGTTTTCCGCAACCCGCGTCGAGCGGTTCGGTTGGAGCGGTTTCGCCGTCGCGTTTTCCGCAACCCGCGTCGAACGGCGCGGCCGGAGCGGTTTCGCCGTCGCGTTTTCCGCAACCCGCGTCGAACG
>JAFTUJ010000520.1 GCA_017466305.1 Thermoguttaceae bacterium | reverse complement strand
CCGGAATGGTACGCGACGGTGCGAGCGGCGTTTAAGACCGCGTCCGAACTCGACGTCGAGATGGGGATTTTCAACTCGCCGGGTTGGAGCCAATCGGGCGGGCCTTGGGTTAAACATACCCAAGCGATGCGTTACCTGACGTCGAGTAAAACGGTCGTCAAGGGCCCCGCGAAGTTTGCGCAAGCGCTTCCGAAACCGGAGTTTAGAAGCAAAAAGAAGGACGAGTATCAAGACGTTCGCGTCCTCGCGTACCCGGCGCCGAAAGATTACTCCGCGACGCTCGTTAGCAAACCGGAAAAAGGCTTTTTCGAACTGCAAGCGAACAAACCGACGACGATCGAAATCAAGTCGGAGCAACCGTTTACCGCGCGCGCCGTTTGTCTCGACTTCAAAGAAAGCCCGATCGCCGGGAAGGCCGAGCTTTTCGCGACAATCGGCGGGACGTCGCAGAAGGTTTGCGAGTTCAAAATCAGCCGTTACAACCCGGAAATTAACGTCGGCTTTATGCCGTACGCGCCCGTTACCGCCGCTTTCGAAGCGACGCAAGCGACGGAATTTCAACTGGTTGTAACGAGCGACCGCAACGGCGCCGGAATTGCGTCGGTCGAATTGAGCGCCGCGCCGAAAGTCGCCGCCGTTTACGACAAAACGCTCGCGAAGATGCACGAAACGCCGCAACCGATGTGGACGGAGTACCAATGGGCGCCGTCGCCGGAAATCGACGACGCGTCGCTCGCCGTC
Source organism: Thermoguttaceae bacterium (assembly GCA_017466305.1). GTDB lineage: Bacteria > Planctomycetota > Planctomycetia > Pirellulales > Thermoguttaceae > RUG369. The sequence continues at coordinate 33,364 of JAFTUJ010000520.1, read as the reverse complement.
GACCCGACGAAAGTCGTCGACTTAACCGACAAGCTAAGCGCCGACGGCGTATTGACTTGGGACGTTCCGGAAGGCGAATGGATCGTCGAGCGATACGGCGTAACGCCGACGGGAACGACGAACGCGCCGGCCGTCCCGGAAGCGACCGGGTACGAAGTCGATAAAATGAGCAAAGAGCGCGTCTTAGAACACTTCGACGCGTACATGAGCAAGTTGATCGACACGCTCGGGCCGGAAGACGGCAAGTCGTTCTCGACGATCGTGCTCGACAGTTACGAAGTCGGCGGGCAAAACTTCACCGACGATTTCGCCGCGAAGTTTGAAAAGTCGTTCGGTTACGACCCGACGCCGTTCTTACCCGTTTATTTTGGGACGGTTGTGAAAGATCAAGAGACGTCCGACCGTTTCCTTTGGGACGTGCGACGTTTTGTCGCGGACGAGGTCGCTTACTCTTACGTCGGCGGGTTGCGCGACGCGAGTATGGCGAAGGGAAAGCGAACCTGGCTCGAATGTTACGGGCACTGGGGATTCCCGGGCGAGTTCCTGCAATACGGCGGTCAATCGAACGAAATCGCCGGCGAATATTGGAGCGAAGGAACGCTTGGCGACGTCGAGAACCGTCTCGCGGCGTCGTGCGGGCACATTTACGGCAAAACGAAGATTTGGGCCGAGTCTAACACGTGCGCGGGCAACCCTTACGGTCGCAGCCCGGTCAATATGAAGAAGCGCACCGACCTCTTCTTTTCGCAGGGGATCAACAACACGCTGTTACACCTTTACGTCATGCAGCCTGACGAACGCGTTCCCGGCTTTAACGCTTGGTTTGGCAACGAGTTCAACCGTCATAACACTTGGTTCAAACAGCTCGATCTTTACGTCGATTACTTGAAACGCTGCAACTACATGTTGCAACAAGGCTTGAACGTCGCGGACGTCGCTTACTTTATCGGCGAAGACGCGCCGAAGATGATGGGCGCGGTCGACCCGGCGCTCCCGGCGGGCCGTCAGTTCGACTTCATCAACGCCGAAGTGTTGCGCGAAACGACCAGCGTCAACGAAAACGGCGAGCTAACCTTGCCGCACGGAACGACTTACAAAGTCCTCGTGTTGCCGAAACTCGAAACGATGCGTCCGGAATTGTTGGCGAAGATTAAACAGCTCGTCGCCGACGGCGCTTACGTTCTCGGGCCGAAACCGTCGCGCTCGCCGAGTTTGCAAAATCAACCGCAAGCCGACGCCGACGTTAAGAAAATGGCGGACGAACTTTGGGGCGACGTCGACGGTAAGTCGGTGAAATCGCGGAAGTTCGGCAAAGGAACGATCGCTTGGGGCTTGACGCTCGACGAAGTGTTCGCCGAACTCAAGTGCGCGCCGGACTGCGAAATTCCGACCGGAACGCCGCTCGTTTACAACCGTCGAACAATGGAAGACGCGGACGTCTATTTCCTTGCGAATCAATCGGATAAGACGCTTGAAAACGTCGAAATTACCTTCCGCGTCGACGGCAAAACGCCCGAAATTTGGCTCCCGGCGACCGGCGAAACGATTAGCGTCGACGCTTGGCGTTCGGAAAACGGGCGAACGACCGCGACGCTCGACTTCGCGGCGCAAGAAAGCGTTTTTGTCGTCTTCGCAAACGACGCTAAGGAAACGACTTCCGGCGAAGCGAAAGCCGCTGAAACGAAGGAAATCGCGACGCTCGCCGGGCCTTGGACGGTCGCCTTCGATTCCGGCGAAATCGCGCGCGGTCCGAAAGATCCGGTCGTTTTCGACAAACTGATCGACTGGACGCAATCGACCGACGCGGCGATTAAGTATTACTCCGGAACCGCCGTTTATAAAACGACTTGCGATCTTCCCAAGGTCGCGGAAGGCGAGCGCGTCTTCTTGTCGCTCGGCGCCGTTTCGGAAATGGCGAAGGTGAAAGTCAACGGCGAGTACGTCGGCGGCGTTTGGACGGCTCCGTATCGTCTTGACGTTACTCGTTTTGCGCGCGAAGGCAAGAACGACATCGAAATCGAAGTCGTCAACTGCTGGGTCAACCGCCTGATCGGCGACGCGGCCCTGCCGGAAGCGGAACGCAAAACTTGGTGCCCGGTCAACAGTTACAACGCGAAATCGCCGTTGAAACGCTCCGGTTTGATCGGCCCGGTAACGGTTTCGACGTCGGCGCGCTAACGGTCGACGTTGCAACGTGTTAAGACGCGGCGTCGGGCGAGTAAAAAACGAACGGCGTCGCGTCGCAAAACGGCGAATAATAAAAGATATTTTCGCGTCGACTTGTCGCAACGGCGAGACGGCGCGTTTCTTTAACATTGGGAAAATAAAGGAATTGCGATGAAGAAGACGCTTTGGAGCGCCGCGTTTTTAACGGCGCTTGTCGGCGCGACGTTTTGGACGTCGGCGAGTCGCGCGGCAGACGTTTCGCCGCTCGTTCCGACGAATTTGCGTTGCGAATATTTGACGAATCCGACCGGGCTCGACGCCGAAAAACCGCGTTTCGGTTGGATTCTCGAAACGAAAGACGCCGACCTAATCGGCCTTGCGCAAACGGCTTACCGCTTGAAAGTCGACGCGACGGAAGCGGACGCGAAAGCCGGCGCCGGGAAGGTTTGGGACAGCGGTTGGGTCGAGTCCGACCGTTCGACGCCGATCGACTTTAACGGCGCCGCGTTGAAATCCGATTCGACGTATTATTGGACGGTGCAAGTTAAGGATCAAGACGGGGTTGCGTCGGAACCGTCGGCGGTCGCGACTTGGACGACCGGGCTTCTCGACGCGTCCGAATGGTCGGCGAAGTGGATCGGCGCGGGCGAAATTCCGGCCGATAAAAAGGGCGTTCTCGAAACGACGACGCTCGACCCGAAAACCGGAACGCGCAACGACCCTTGGCTGCGCAAGACGTTCGAACTCGACGCGGTTCCGGAACGCGCCGTCATGTTCGTCGCAAGCGTCGGTTATCACGAGGTTTACGTCAACGGCGAACAAGTCGACAAAGAATCGGTCTTGGCGCCGAACGTCTCGAACCACAAGTATCGCGCCCGTTACTTGGCTTACGACCTTAAACCGTTGTTGCGCAAGGGGAAAAACGTCGTCGCGCTTTGGCTCGGCAACTCTTGGTCGGTCTATTCCGAATATGCGACGCCGGATAAACCGAAAACGCCTATCGTTATCGCGCAAGCGGACTTGCGTTTTGGCGACGGGACGTCGACTCGCCTTGTTACGGACAAAACTTGGAAGTGGAGCAAGAGCCCGAACTCGCTGATCGGCGAATGGAACTTCCATCGCTTCGGCGGCGAACGTTACGACGCGAACCTCGAAAACGCCGATTGGAACAAGGCCGATTTCGACGATTCCGCTTGGAAGAACGCGACGGAATTCGCGCCGAAACTTGAACTTAGCGCTCAAGCGACCGAACGCAACGTCCTTGGCGCGGAAATCAAACCGGTTAAAATTGAGGCGAAAGGCGACAACGTGTGGCGCGTCGATATGGGCGTCAACTTCGCCGGTTGGACCGAGTTCAAAGTCAAGGGAAAACCCGGAACGGAAATCGTTTTCGAATATTCGGAGCGCAACCAAGACGCGCGAACCTTCGGTCTTAACAGCGTTTACGTTATCGGACCGAGCGGCGAAGGCGTCTTCAAAAACCGCTTCAATTATAGCTCCGGGCGTTGGATTACCGTCCGCGGTTTGACCGAAGCGCCGAAATTGGAAGACGTTAGAGGTTGGCACGTCCGCACCGGTTACGCCGACGCGGCCGACTTTGAAACGTCTAACGACCTTCAAAACTGGATTTACAACGTCGGAACCTGGACGTTCGAGAACCTGTCGGTCGGCGGTTACGTCGTCGACTGCCCGCAACGCGAGCGGATGGGATACGGCGGCGACGCGCACGCCACGTCGGAGTCCGGCATGTACAATTACGCGCTCGAAGCCTTCTATTATAAGTGGTTAGAAGACTGGCGCGACTGCCAAAAAGACTACGCCGACGGTTGCTTGCCGTGCACCGCGCCGACTTATTGGGGCGGCGGCGGGCCGTCTTGGGGCGGTATCGTTATCACGCTTCCTTGGACGTATTACCTGCAATACGGCGATACGCGCATCCTCGAAGAGAACTTCGAAACGATCGAGAAGTGGTTGGCGTTCCTCGACTTGCACGTCGAAAACGACTTGTTGAAGCGTTACGGCGACGAATGGCGCTTCCTCGGCGACTGGCTCTGGCCGGGCGCGCCGGACGGGCCGAACTCGCACACGCCGCAAGCGTTGTGTTTAAACAACATCTATCGCGTTTTCAACCTGAAGACCGCCGCGCAAATCGCTCGCGTTATCGGTCGCGAAGACCGCGCCGCCGAGTGGGAAGCGAAAGCGGAAGCCGCTCGTAAAGCGATTAACGCCAAGTACTTCAAGCCGGAAGAAGGTTCGTATTTCGACGACGCGCAAGCGATTTTGGGGCTCGCGCTCTTAACGGAAATCGCGCCGACCGACGCCGACGCCGAACGCGTCGTTAAACGGCTCGAAAAGGCGATTTACGTTGACGCCAAGGGGCATATCGGCGCGGGCATCACCGGCGGCGGGCTCCTTTACCGCTACCTCCGTTACAACAACCGCGACGACCTGATTTACTCGACGCTAAAGCAAACGGAGTACCCGAGTTGGGGCTTCATGCGCAAGCACGACGCGACGACGTATTGGGAAGCTTGGGAGCTCGACCGTCCGGGCCACTCGCTCCTGCACAGCTCGTACTTGTACCCGGTCGCTTGGTACGTTTCGAACGTTCTCGGGATTCAACGCGACGCGGAAGTCGTTGCGTTCAAGAAGTTTACGATTCGACCGCCGAAAGCCGACGCGACCGATTTGACCTTCGCCAAGGGCGCTTACCGCTCTATCGTCGGCGAAATCAAGTCGAGTTGGGAGAAGAAGCCGACCGGTTTCGAACTGTCGGTCGTCGTTCCGCCGAACACGTCGGCGACGGTTTACGTTCCTAAAACGTTGAAAAACGGCAAGATCGAAGCGTCGCGTGGCGCGAAGTTTGTCGGCGACGTCGACGGTTTCGCCGTTTTCGAAGTTCCGTCCGGTTCGTTCTTCTTTAAGGAAAGCAAGTAACGACGGGGTTTAGCGACGGCGCTTCTCGGCGCGTTTCGAAGCGGAACGCGCCGAGCGGCGCCGCGTTTTCTTTTCAAGCGCCGTCGTTATTAATACAGGCGGCGATTTTTTCCAATTGAAACGACCCTTTAACGGCGCGTTTCGGCGATTCGCAACCGTCGACCGCGCAAGGAGTTGCGTTTTAACAATGAAACGTTTTTTTAATCTTTTTTCGACGGCGCTCGTTCTCGGAACGCTTGTTTTGAGTCCGACGTTTGTTAGCGCGCAAGACGCAAAGTCCGTCGGCGTCGCGACTTGCAATCCGACACAAAACCTCGACGAAAACGGCGCTCTGCCGCGCGCGACGCCGGAATCGGTCGGCGTTCCGTCGCAAGCGTTGGTCGAGCTGATTCAAACGCTCGACGCTAAGTTCAATCGAATGGACAGTTTAATGGTGTTGCGCGACGGCAAGGTGATCGCCGAATGTTGGCGCGCGCCGAACTCGGCCGACGCTCCGCACGCGATGTATTCGCTGAGCAAGAGCTTCACCTCGACGGCGATCGGCTTCGCGGTTCAAGAGGGCAAGTTGAGCATCGACCAAAAGGTCGTCGATATTTTCCCGGACGATCTGCCCGCCGAACCGTCCGAAAATTTGAAGAAAATGACGCTCGCCGACCTCCTGTCGATGAGTTGCGGACACGAGACGGAAGTCGCGTTGCCGAATATGGTTAGAGCGACTTACGGGCTCGAAAAACAATATATTAAACCGGGCGAGCCGACTTGGGTTCAAGCGTTTTTGGCGCACCCGGTTCCGCGCGAACCCGGAACGCACTTCCGCTACAACACGCCGGGCACCTACATGCTGTCGGCGGCGCTCCAAAAAACGGTCGGCGAAACGACCCGCGATTACCTCGTTCCGCGTCTGTTCGAGCCGTTACACATTGAAACGCCGTACTGGGAAGCGTCGCCGGAAGGTATCACTAAAGGCGGCACCGGCCTATACTTGCGCACCGAAGATATCGCGAAGTTCGGTCAGCTTTACCTCCAACGCGGACGCTGGAACGACAAGCAAATTTTGAGCGCCGATTGGGTCGATTTGGCGACGAGCTACAAAGTGTCGAACGGTTCGAACCCGGACAGCGACTGGGCGCAAGGGTACTGCTTCCAATTTTGGCGTTGCCGCAAAAATATCTATCGCGGCGACGGCGCCTACGTCCAATTCTGCGTCGTTATGCCCGACCAAAACGTCGTCGTCGCAATGACTTCCGACGGGAACGACTATCAAGGGCAACTGAATACGCTTTACGATATTTTGCTTCCGGCGCTGCAAAATGAAGCGCTTCCGGAAAACGCGGACGCCGTCGCGAAACTGCGCGAAACCGAGAAATCGCTCCAACCGAAAGAAGGAACGTCCGGCAGCGAAGTGCGCGAGCAAGTCCTTTACAGCGAAGCGCTTAAACGCGAAGTCAAGTGCCGAATTTACCTTCCGAACGAGTACCGCACGACGTCGTTCTCGTACCCGGTTCTTTACCTCTTGCACGGGATGGGCGGGAACGAGAAAAATTGGAGCGACCCGAAACAAGGGAACATCCAAAAGATTGCGGACGAATGGTTTGCGAAAAATCCGACGAAAAAGGCGATCATCGTCATGCCTGACGCGCAAAGCTGTTGGTACCGCGACAGCGCCGACGATTCCTGCAAGTATGAAACGTTCTTCTTCGACGAGCTAATTCCCGCGATCGAAACGTTTTACCGCTGCAAAACCGGCAAAGAAAACCGCTCGATCGCCGGGCTGTCGATGGGCGGGTACGGCTCGCTCCTTTACGCGTTGCGACGTCCCGATATGTTTAGCGCTTGCTTCGCGATGAGTCCGGCGATTCGGACGCAAGAAGAGGTCGCCGCGGCGCCGTTTAAAGAGTTTATAAGTCGTTATCGCAAAGCGGCTTCCGTCGACGAAAACGCCGAGCGGCTCGACGATTATTTCTTTGCGAACGACCCGCATACGCTCGTTAAGAAACTGCCGGACGACGCGAAAAAGTCGATTCGTTTTTGCCTCGACTGCGGCGACGACGACTATTTGACGCCGGGCGCGCACGCGTTCCACAACGAAGCGAAAGCGGCGGGCGTCGCCTGCGAATACCGCGTTCGCGACGGGGCGCACAACTGGAAATATTGGCGCGAATCGGCTCCGCTCGCGTTCGAATTCATTTGGCAAACCGACGCAAAATAACGAGTTGCGTTGAGTAAACGACAATGGGAAAGCGCGACCGAGGGGAACTTCGGGCGCGCTTTTTTATTGGCAAAGTCGGCGAAAAACGGGGGCGGCGTTACTCGGCGTCGTTGAACGCGTCGATCAAAATTTCGCGAGCCTCTTCGCGCCAACGACGGAGCGTCGCCGGGTCGTCGAGGTCGATTCCGAGTTCGCGCCAATAAGCGCCGACGCGTTTTTCCAAGTCGGCGAACGGCTGTTCCTGTTCTTCTAACGCTTGCGGTTCGACGATTTGCGGCGTTTCCGACGCGGCGAGTCGAGCGGAAAGTTCGGCGATTTTCCGTTCGAAGTCGGCGGCGAGATCGCCGAGAACGCCGGTTTCGCCGAGCGTCGCGGGGCGGGGCGCCGTCGTTTTTAGCTCGATTTCTTCGAGCCAAAGCGCGTCGCCGAGTTCGAGCGTCCAAGCGAGGAACGGTTCGGCAAGCGTTTGACGAGCGCGACGTTGCGTCAACTCGCGATGCATTTCCGTTCGACCGACGAGCGTTAACCGAACCGCCGCGAAACGCTCCTCCGCTTCGGCGACGACCAAGCGCGCCGCGTCAAGGAACCGCTCGCGCAACTCTTCTTCCGACGCGACTTGCGTTAAATCGAGTTCGAGCGCGAACCAACGTAGCGAGTCGGCGGCGACAAAACGCGGTTCGCCCAAAAGCGCGCCGTTTTCGATTTCGACGACGTAAAAACCCTTCGGCTCCGGTTCGCGAATGTGCCGCCCCTGCAAAACGCCGGGATACCCGACCCAAGCCGGTTCCGTTTGGAGCGTTTGACGGCGGTGAACGTGCCCGAGCGCCCAATAATCGTACTGTTTCGTGTTTAACGTTTCAAGACTCGTCGGCGCGTAATGCGACGCGGCGCCGTCTCCGCTTACGTCGGTGTGTAAAACGCCGATATTGAACGCGTTAGGCGTTGCCGACGGGAAGTTTTCCGCCAAATTTTCCGGACAAAATTGGGCGCGGAAACTTTGGCCGGTTAGCGCGACGCGTTCCGGCGCGGCGTCGAAAAGAGAGCAAGCGGGTTCCGGCGATGCGCTAAACAGCGTATTTTTAAGACTTGCGGTGGACGGCGTCGCGGTTTTGCGTTTGGATTTCTTCGCGCCGTCGAAGAGCGTCGGCAAGTCGTCCGGGTAAAGGAAGGTTTCCGGTTTTTTCGCGCTGAAAATTTTGACGTTTTTCGGCCAAGTCAGCTTAGGAAGCGTCTTGTTTTGTAAGTCGTGATTTCCCAACGAGATAAAAACGGGGACGCGGCGCGCTTCGAGGCGGCGAAGTTGGCGAATCGTCCAAAGGCCGGTCGCGAGGTCGTCCCAATCGCCGTCGAAAAGGTCGCCCGCGACGACGACGAACGCGACGTTTTCCGCGAGCGCGACGTCGATTAACCGCTCGAACGCCCGGCGCGACGCGTCGCGAATCGTTTCGGCGATTTCCGGGTCGGTCGTCCCGAGACCGCGCATCGGCGAGTCGAGGTGTAAGTCGGCGGCGTGTATGAATTTAAGGGACACGGGAAACTCCTTGGCGGTTGAGCGGACGGGAAAAACGCGGCGGTCGAACGCCCGAACGCTCGGCCCGCGCTCCCTTATTTTAACGCGAATCGTCGATTTTCGCAAGAGCGAACGGGAATTTTGGGGACGCGAGAAAGGAGAAAGCGGAGAATTATGGAAAAATTTAGACGCAAGCTATTGAAATATCGAGTGTTAAGCGTATAATAAAAGAAACGGTTTACGAAAAAGCGCGGCTGTTTTGCGACATGAAAAACGGGAAAACTGCGCGAAAAACGAATTAAAATTCATTGCGTGAGGCGCGGCGGTCGGGAAATACGGTATGCCCGCGTTGGCGCCGGTCGAGGATTTTTCGCCGCCGTCGGAGTTGACCGACTTCGAAAAGGCCGTTAAAAGCGAGACTTACGAACGCGGCGTTCATTTTTATCTCGACGATTATCGTTTCGACGATAAAATCTGGCTCCGTTTCGAGCGTTACGTCGAGCGGTTGGCGCGGTTCGCCTGCGTGTTGACGCCCGATTTTTCGCTCTATCTCGATATGCCGTATCCGCCGAAGATAAACAATGTTTGGCGTTCGCGACAGATTGGAGCGCTTCTGCAAGCGGCGGGGGCGACGGTCGTTCCGACGTTGCAATGGGCGGAGCGCGCGTCGTTCGACTACTGCTTCGACGGTTTGCCGACCGGTTCGGTCGTCTCGATTTCGACGGTCGGCGTAATGCGCAACTCTTTGTCGCACAAGGTTTTTCTTGAAGGTTTCGACGCGGCGATGGAACGTTTGGCGCCGTCGACGGTTCTTCTTTACGGTTCGCGACCGAAGGAATGCGACTTCGGCTCGGCGCGGGTCGTTCAGTATGCGAACACTCATTACCGTTGGGCCGACGAACGTCGCAAGGCAAAAAAAGCGAAGAAAGGGGGCCGCGATGGGGAGTAGAGGCGCGTTTTTACCGCAAGGCGGGTTTAGCGAACCGCTTAAATATCAAGAGATCGGAAAAATCGAAGGCGTGAAGGTTTTAGGAAAAAAGAATTCGGCAAGTAATAATTTGCCGGAGCGCGCCAACACCGCCGCCGCGTATGTTGCATGCGATCAAAATGGTCAACCTAAGCAATTGCGCGTTTTCGAGAGGCGTTTTCCTGCGCTGGATATTGATTTTGGACATTCTCATCATCACGGCATGTCGAAGGACGATTTTCACGTTCACGAGTACCAGAACGGCGAGCGAAGTAACGTTTCGCGGGCGCTTACGTCGGCGGAATGGGCGCGTTGGGGGAAAGTTATCGAGAAAATTCAGGAGAAACGACGATGAAAAAAACGGCTTTGGACGCTCTTTTAGCAAAATATGAAGCAAACGGCGGATGGTTGGCGGAGGCCAATGTTAAATATGGAGGCTATCTCTTTCAATATTCCGGTTCGCATTTCGGGTATGTTTGGAGGATGACGGAGAAATATGAATGGGGTGATCCCGACACGGAACACGAGTACGGTTGGAATTCCTTTGAGGATTTCCTTAACGACACAATGACCGAGGTCGGTATGACGTTTCGCGAGGTCTTGGCCGCTTTGCCTGCGGAGGCTGTTTACGGTCTTGAATGATTGATGTAAGGCATTAGATAACAACGGTTAAGCGATGGAATAAGAAGCGCGTTCGCGTCGGTCGGCGGGGGCGCGCTTTTTTACGTCGGTTTCGCGAGCCGGCGTTTCGGGAAATTTCGGGTTTTCGGGCTTCAAAAAATCGAAAATTGCGGTATGATGAATGTAAACCTCGACGGTCGCGATTCCCATTTTTAGGGCGTTCGCGGCGGCGCGTCGAGGCGGCAAACGTTAAGACGGCGAAAATGGCAGAGACAGGCAAGGCGAAAGCGATGAAAAAAACGGTTCGAGCGGCGTTTGTGAAATCTTTGCCGGTGATGGCGGGGTATCTCGCGCTCGGGTTCGGATTCGGCGTTTTGCTCGCGCAGGCCGGATACGGGCCGATTTGGGCGCTGGCGATGAGCGTAACGATTTACGCCGGCGCGATGCAGTATCTCGCCGTCGATTTGCTCGCGAATCACGCGACGCTCGCCGCGACGGCGATCGCGACCTTTATGGTCAACGCGCGGCATATTTTTTACGGCGTTACGATGATCGAAAAATACCGAAACGCCGGTAAATACAAGCCTTACATCGTCTTCGGAATGACCGACGAAACGTACTCGCTCACCTGCGACGGCAAGTCGCCGGACGGAACCGACTTCCCGCGCTTCGCTTTTTGGCTGACGCTTTTCGACCATTCGTATTGGATCGTCGGCTGCGTCGTCGGCGCGCTTGTCGGAACGCTCGTCGAGTTCGATTCGCGGGGCGTCGATTTCGCGATGACGGCGCTTTTTGTCGCGGTTTTCGTCGAGCAATGGAAGGGAACGCGGCGCCATCGACCGGCGTTAGTCGGCGTCGCGGTTTCGGTTTTGGCGCTCCTCGCGTTCGGGCCGGATAATTTCCTCATTCCGGCGACGCTCGGGATTTGCGCGGTTTTGATCGGCGGACGACGCTTTTTCGAAACGAAGAATGAAACGGAAACGTCGGCGGCGCAAGAGGTTGCGTCGACGGAGAAAACGCTCGCTTCGACGGACGCGGCGGAAACGGAGGGGAAACGATGATCGATTTTTCGCATTCGGTCGCGATCGTCGCGGTCGTCGCGGCGGTAACGGCGGGGCTCCGCTTTTTTCCGTTTCTCGTCTTCGGCGGGAAGCGGAAGACGCCGGAAGTCGTTTCGTATCTCGGCGTCGCGCTGCCGCCGGCGATCATCGCAATGCTTGTCGTTTATTGCTTTAGAAACGCGACGCCGCTTCGGTATCCGTTCGCGCTTCCGGAGCTGATCGCCGGAGTCGCCGTCGCGATTCTGCACGCTTGGAAGGGGAACATGCTCCTAAGCGTCGGCGGAGGCACGCTTTTGTATATGGCGCTCTTGCAACGCGTTTTCGTTTGAGCGTTTAAGCCGGCGGCGTTCGCGTTTCGGCGGCGGCACGCTTTTGTATATGGCGCTGTTGCAACGCGTTTTCGTTTGAGCGTTTAAGCCGGCGGCGTTCGCGTTTCGGCGGCGGAACGCTTTTGTATATGGCGCTGTTGCAACGCGTTTTCGTTTGAGCGTTTAGAACGACTTCGCCGAAAAGGAAAACGACGACGGGCGCGTCTTTCAAGCGATAAAATATTTTAGACAATAAAAAACGACGGAAAAAGCGTTCGCCTCTTCCGTCGTTTTTCATTTCTTGCGACGCGGAGAGCACGAATCGGCGTTTCAACTCGCGCTCTCTGCGTCGGCTAGCGATTTAAAACGTTTAAACCGTTATCACTTTTGAACTTCGGTCAACGCTTTGTAGTATTCGTAGCGCTTGTAGATATCTTCTTGCGCTTGCGCTTCGTACGTCGCGGCGGCTTCCGGATTGATGCGTTTCAAGGACTTGAAGCGGTTTTGTTTCGCTTCGAAGTCTTTCAGCGCGCCTTCCGGAGCCTTGCTGGCGAGTTGGAACGGTTTTTCCAAGCGCGGGTCGTACGACCAAAGCGGCCAGTAACCGCATTTGACGGCTTCTTTTTGAAGTTCCATACCGGTCTTCATGTCGATGCCTTGCGCGATGCAGTGCGAGTACGCGATGACGAGCGACGGGCCGTTGTACGATTCCGCCGCGACGAGCGTTTTGATCGCGTGCGCCGGGTTCGCGCCGAGCGAAATTTGACCGACGAAGCAGGAACCGTAAGAAACGGCCATCATGCCGAGGTCTTTTTTGCCCGTCGCTTTACCGCCCGCGGCGAATTTCGCGACCGCGCCCTTCGGCGTCGATTTCGACGCTTGACCGCCGGTGTTCGAGTAAACTTCGGTGTCGAGGACGAGGATGTTGACGTCCTTGTTCGACGCGACGACGTGGTCGAGCCCGCCGTAACCGATGTCGTACGCCCAACCGTCGCCGCCGATGATCCACGCGCTGCGGCGGACGAGGTAGTCGGCCGACATTTCGAGGAGCTTCGCTTGTTCGCAGTCGCAGTTAAGTTCCGCGAGTTTCGCTTTAAGTTCTTTGACCCAAACGCGTTGTTGCGCGATTTCGCCTTCGGTTTCCTGTTTGTTGCCGAGGAGGTTTTCGACCAGCGCGTCGCCGAGTTGGTCTTTCTTCGCGACAAGGATTTCCTTCATGAAGCCGACTTGTTGGTCGACCGCGGCGCGCATGCCGAGCCCGAATTCGGCGTTGTCTTCGAACAAGGAGTTCGCCCAAGCCGGACCGCAGCCTTCCGCGTTCGTCGTGTACGGCGTCGTCGGGAGGTTGCCGCCGTAAATCGAGGAGCAGCCGGTCGCGTTCGCGACCAACATGCGGTCGCCGAAGAGTTGCGTAACCAGTTTGACGTAAGGCGTTTCGCCGCAACCCGCGCAGGAGCCCGAGAACTCGAAGAGCGGGAGCAAGAGTTGCGAACCTTTAACGGTGTCGACCTTCGCTTTGGAGCGGTCGTAATCCGGAATCGTGAGGAAGTAATCCCAGTTGGCGCGTTCGGCGGCTTCGTTGGCGATCTTGTTTTCGAGGTTGATCGCTTTCTTACCTTCTTCCGTCTTGCTCTTGGCCGGGCAGACGTAAACGCACATGCCGCAACCGGTGCAGTCGTCCGGCGCGACTTGGAGCGTGAACTTCTTGCCTTCGAATTCCTTCGTTTTCGCGTCGACCGATTTGAACGATTCCGGCGCGCCGTCGGCGGCGTCGTAAATCTTCATGCGGATGGCGGCGTGCGGGCAGACGAGCGAGCAGTTGCCGCATTGGATGCAGGTTTCGGCGTCCCAAATCGGAATATCGATCGCGATACCGCGTTTTTCGTATTTCGTCGTGCCGACCGGGAACGTGCCGTCCGCCGTCGGGAGCATGTCTTTGACGGTGAGGTCTTCGCCGCGGGACGCCAAAATTTCGCCGAGAACGTTCGTGACGAATTCCGGCGCGTCGCCGACGACGCCGTTGCGACGGTGGAACGTCGACGTGATTTCTTTCGGGTAATCGACCTTTTCGAGCGCCGCGAGGGACGAGTCGACCGCCGCGTAGTTCTTTTGAACGATTTCGTCGCCCTTTTTGCCGTAAACCTTCTTAATACTGGCTTTAATGTAGCCGATGCCTTCGTCGACCGGCATGAATTCGCCGAGCTTGAAGAAGCAGGTTTCCATGACGGTGTTGATGCGACCGCCCATGCCCGCCGCTTTCGCGACTTTGACCGCGTCGACGACGTAGAATTCGAGTTCCTTCTCGACGATCTCTTGTTGGAGTTCGATCGGGAGGTGATCCCAAACTTCCGCGGCGCCGTACGGAGCGTTCAGGAGGAACGTCCCGCCCTTGACGATCGACGAGAGCATGTCGAGCTTTTGCGTGAAGACGAATTGGTGGTACGCGACGAAGTTCGCTTGGTAAATCAGGTACGAACCCTTGATCGGGCGCGGCGAGAAGCGGAGGTGCGAAACCGTAACGGCGCCGGCTTTCTTCGAGTCGTAAACGAAGTAGCCTTGGCTGAAGTTTTCGGTGTATTCGCCGACGATTTTCGTCGTTTCTTTGTTCGCGCCGACGGTGCCGTCGCTACCGAGACCGTAGAAGATGCAACGACGAACGTCGTCCGCTTCGGTCGAGAAGGTCGGATCGTAGTCGAGGCTGAGGTTCGTGAGGTCGTCTTTGATACCGATCGTGAACTTTTTCTTCGGAGCGTCTTTCGCGAGTTCGTCGAAAATACCCTTGACCATCGCCGGGGTGAAGTCTTTCGACGCGAGGCCGTAACGACCGGCGGCGACGAACGGAAGCGCGCCTTCCCAGTTGCGAACGAGAGCGGAAACGACGTCGAGGTAAAGCGGTTCGCCGCCGGCGCCCGGTTCCTTCGTGCGGTCGAGGACGGCGATTTTTTTGGTCGTCTTCGGCAACGCGGCGACGAACGCGGCTTCGTCGAACGGACGGTAGAGGCGGACGTTGACCATACCGACGTTTTTATCTTTGCCGATAAAGTCGATATATTCTTCGACGATACCGGAACCGCTCGCCATAATAACGATAACGTTTTCGGCGTTCGGGTCGCCGTAGTAGTCGAAAATATGGTATTGGCGACCGGTCAGTTTCGCGAATTTGTCCATTTCTTCTTGGACGATACCCGGGACGGCGTCGTAGGCCGGGTTGCTGGCTTCGCGGCCTTGGAAGAAGACGTCCGGGTTTTGCGCCGTGCCGCGGATAACCGGGCTGTGCGGGTTGAGGGCGCGTTCGCGGAAGTTGCGAACGGCGTCGAGATCCATCATTTCGCGGACGGTCGATTCCGGAAGTTTTTCCAGTTTGTTGACTTCGTGCGAGGTGCAGAAACCGTCGAAGAAGTGGAGGAACGGGATGTGGCTGCGGTGCGTCGACGAGTAGGAAATCAACGCCATGTCGTGCGTTTCTTGAACCGTGCCGCCGCAGAGCATCGCCCAACCGCAGGAGCGGGTCGACATCACGTCGGAGTGGTCGCCGAAGATCGAGAGCGCGTGCGAGGCGATGCAGCGAGCCGTAACGTGGAAGACGGTCGGCGTTTGTTCGCCGGCGATCTTGAACATGTTCGGAATCATCAGGAGGAGACCTTGCGACGCGGTGAACGTGCAGGTCAGCGCGCCCGCTTGCAACGAGCCGTGAACGGCGCCCGCCGCCCCGGCTTCGCTTTGCATTTCGACGACTTGCGGAATCGTTCCGAAGAGGTTTTTCTTGCCTTTCGCGGCCCAATCGTCGGTCAGTTCGCCCATCGTCGACGACGGCGTGATCGGGTAAATGGCCATAACTTCGTTGCAAAGATGCGCGATCATCGCGGCGGCTTCGTTACCGTCGCACATGACGAAGCGTTTTTCGTCGCTCATTTAAGTCTCCTAGTAAAATATTCGTTCGGGGCGCCTCAATGTAGGGCGTCGCAAGGAAGCGCGTCGCGTCGTTTCGCCGAGAGGCAAAAGTCGTCCAAAAACGTCGCGATTCGACGCCGCGCGGGGCGGGCGTACCCGTCCTATATTTTTTGCCCTCATTCTACCTCCAGTTTCGGCTTTTGGCAAGCGGGGGGCGGCGTTACTTTTTTATTTCCGTCGTTTGAGCGAACGCGGAACCGACGCAAGCCGCGCGCTTTGCGCAAAGCGCCTAGTTTAACGGGCGGCAAAACGGTAAACGTTGAAAGTTAAAAAAGTTAGGTTTGGCTAAGTTGCGCGAGGGGAGCGCGTAAAAAAGC
Organism: Thermoguttaceae bacterium; assembly: GCA_017466305.1. GTDB lineage: Bacteria > Planctomycetota > Planctomycetia > Pirellulales > Thermoguttaceae > RUG369. Next base: position 17,317 of record JAFTUJ010000520.1, on the reverse strand, counting down.
GTCTTTTTTCCTTTATTTTGAGGGGCGACGCGACGCGGGCGATTCGAGCGAAGAGGGAAAAAGGAAGGGGGGAACGCTCCGGCGACGGGCGGCGAATCGAAGGAGCGTTTCGCGGAGAAAAAAATTTTTTGCGAAGAAAATTTTGAGAAATTTTTAAAACGTGTTGCTTTTTGGCGTCGGAGGCCTTATAATAAAGGAAACGAGATATTCGAGACGTCAATTTAGGCAAGATGTGAATTAGCTTTTTGGGGAGCGCGTCGTCAAGCGTCGGCGCGTCGAACGATTTTGAGGACGGTAGGGCGAAGCGGTCGCGACGGGCGGCGCGTTCGTTCGACCGTCTTTGCGTTTTACTCGGCCCGCTTTGCGGACGCGAACGAGGAAACGGCGTCGTTCCGCTTCCCGGCTTCCCCTTATTTTAGGAACGTAGAAAGAACGGTGAACGAAATGTTTGAAAATCGAAACGAACGAACGTCCGAAGCGCGCGGCGCCGAGGACCCGAAAACGCTCCGTCTTCGGAATCAGTTGCTCGCTTGGTGCAAACATATCGCGTCCGAGGCGGCGAAGGCGCTCGCTTGGGGGAACCGCAGCGTTCCGGTCGAGGAGTTTTTGCTCGAAGCGTTGGCGGCGTCGTCGCGAGCGTCGAGCGCGGACGCCCGCGAGTTGACGCGGCTGATTTTGAAAGCCGACCTCGTGTTCCAACTGGCCGGATATTTGGGGAATGAAAAAGAGCCTGAATATCAAGAAGATTTGGAAAAACAATTTCGCGAACAGGAAAGCGCCGCGCCCGAACCCGACGACGCGACGGTCGAAGAATTGGCGACGCAAGGCGAGGAATACGACGCGGCGGCGCGTCTCGAACGGCTCGGCGCGATTCCGTTCGGCTTGCAAGAGACGATCGCCGACGGCTTGAAGGGCGTCGCGACGTTGACCGCGCGGGCGACGAACTTGGGCGAAAGAACGATTCCGAGACGCGAATTTGAAGCGCAAGGGATTCGCGCTCGAGCGAAGGAAACGCGAGCTCGCGACGCTAAAGAAAAGGAAGCGAAGGCCGCGTTGATCGCCGAAGCGGAGCGAATCGAAGCGGAAGTCGAGCGTTGGCGAACGACGCGGCGCGCGGTCGTCGACGGCGTTGTCGAGACGCTCGCGGCGTTGGCGCCGGAACCGACCGACGTCGACGCGTTGACGGAAGCGGTCGAGAAGACCGGGCGTTTGGCGGCGTCGGCGTTGGAGTTGGTCGAAGTCGGGACGTTCCTTGAATACGGAACGCCGGTTCCGACGGTCGTTCGCGCGTCGGCGGCGGGCGGAAAGTGCGTCCTCTTTAGCGGCGACGATTTCGACGTTTTACTCGAACTCCTCGAACGGGCCGAAATTCGCGATTTGAACGTTTGGACGCGCGGCGAGGCGATCGCGGCGCACTCGTTCCCGGCGTTCAAAAAATTCAAGCGCTTAGCCGGGCATTACGGCGGCTCTTGGCTCGACCAACGTCGGGAATTCGGCGCGTTTCCGGGCGCGATTCTCGCCGCGTCGACTCCCCTTGAAACGCCGGACGAATCGTATCGCGACTATATCTTTACCGCCGGCGCGACCCGGTTGGACGGCGTCGCCGCGTTGGAGCGCGACGCTTCCGGCAAGCTCGATTTCGCGGAGCTGATTCGAGCGGCGGTCGACTCGCCCGGTTTCGCCGAGTCGCGAGGGAAGGGCGCGACCGAAAAGATCGCGGTCGGGTTCGGCGGCGACGGGCTCGACGGAATGATCGACAAGTTGGCGCGAGCGTTCCGACAAGACCGAACGAAGCGCGTTTTCGTCGTCGGCGGCGAGGACGCGCCGGACGGCGGGAGCGATTATTTCGCCAACCTGTTCGACGCGATTCCGGCCGAATCGGCGGTCGTCTCGTTCGGCGACGCGAAGAGCCGTTTCAACCGCAAGCCGGCGCCGCCGACCGCGTTCGGAACGCCGAAAACGCTCGACTTGGGACGCGTTTGCGACGCGGCGGCCGTTTTCCGATTCGCCGAAAAATTGGGCGCCGAGCTCGACCGCGAGCCCGACGTTTCGCCGGTCGCGTTCTTCTTTAGCTGTTTCGACGAAACGTCGACGGCGGCGTTTTTAGCGGCGTTGGGGCTCGGGTATCGACGCGTTTTCGTCGGCCCGACCGCGCCCGCCGCTTGGAAACCGGAGACGGTCGCGCTTTTCGCCGAGCGATTTGGCGTTCGCGTTGTCGACGACCCGGTCGCCGACGTCGCCGCGGCGTTGAATTAGCGTTGACTTTGCCGATTTTAACGCGAAGCGGGGCCGGTTTTTGCGCCGACTCCGCTTTACCAAGCGTTGCGCGCCGGGGTTGGGGCGGCGAAAGCGGTCGGTTGCCCCGGCGCAGCGAAGCGTCGAATTTTTTGAAACCGGCGCCGTTAATCTTGCTTTTCGGGGAAATTTGAATGTCGTCGAAATTTTGCGTTGGGCGTCGAGCGCCGTTCGCCGCCGCGTCTTTGTCGTTTCTTCTTTATTGGGCTTCTTTTCCGCCGTCTTGGATTGGTTTGGCGGTTTTTCTTGTTCCGAGCGTTTGGGCCGCGAACGTTTTCAATCCCGATTTTTGCGCTTTCGTTAAGCGGAGCGATAAAAACGCGGGAGCTGCGAAAGTTGCGGGAAATGGCGAAAAAAGCGAAAACGGCAAAAATGGCGAGACTGAGAAGAAACGGCGGTTTCGGCGAACGCGGCGCTTTGCGCGTTTTCTCGGACGCGTCTTTTTCGGCGGCGAATACCGGCAATATTGGACGGCGGCGTTTTGCTTTTGGGCGGCGACGGTCGTTTGGATTTCTTACCCGCATCCGGCGACGACGCTCGGTTGGTTGGCCGCGTCGGCGTATTTGGCGATTTATTTTCCGCTTTTTGTCGCGATAACCCGGGCGTTGACCGGGGAAAGGGGAACGCGGAACGACTCGACGGCGGGAAATAGGAAAAAAAGCGAAGACGGGGGAAACGGCGAAGTTGGGAAAGTCGGCGAGTCGGCGCGGATAACGCAAACGGCGCAAGCGGTTTCGGCGGAACGAAACGACGAAAACGCGACCGTCGGGAAAGCGGCGCCCCTTTTGACGCTAAAAGTGCGACAAACGACGCAAAACGCGAAAACGGCGGGAAACGCGCAAACAACGCAAAACGCGAAAACGGCGGGAGACGCGCAAACGACGCAAAGAGCGAAAGTTGGCGAAATTGCGCAAGAAACGCAAAAAAGGAGAGGCGCGCGAGGGGCGAAACGGTTCGGGCTTCCGCTTTGGTTGGCGGCGCCGATCGCTTGGACGGCGGTCGAATGGTTGCGCAACCGCGGGCTCGGCGGTTTTTCGTTCGCGGGGCTCTCGCATTCCGTTTACGACTTTCCCCAATTTATCCAAATTGCCGAACCGTTCGGCGAATACGGCGTCGGCGCGGCGATCGTCGCGGTCGGAACGCTCCTCGGGACGGCGTTCGCGGCGGCGGTTTCGCGAAGTTGCGCAAGCAAGGCAAATAAAGCGGACGAAGCAAACGGGGCGGTTTCGGCGGAAGGCGGCGATTCGGCAAACAGCGTAAACCGGCGAAAGTTGGACGGCGCGAAATGGAAGCGCGTCGCGTTTTCGGCGTTTGGCGCGGTCGCGATGTTCGCCGTCGTCGTTGGTTTCGGCGTTCGGCGAATCGAATTTTTCGACGCGGCGGAGCGTTCGGCGGTCGAGTCGGGCGCGGTTCCTTGCCGGGTCGCGCTCTTGCAGGACGGAACGACGTATCGCTTCCCGGTTCCGGATTGGCAAAATACGCAAGTTGCGGAAACTTATCTGTCGCTGGCGGCGGAGGCGGGGCGCGATTCGGTCGGTTTCGACGTCGTCGTTTGGCCGGAAAGTTGCTTCGACGTCTTTTGGGACGAGAAAACGACGGCGGAACCGGCGAACGGGGAAAACGCGGGGAACGCGGCAAATTCGGCGGAACCGGCGAACGGGGCAAACGCGGCGATTGGGGAGAACGGCGCAAACGGGGTAAACGCGGCAAGTTTAGCGGTTTCGGCGGTTTCGGCAAACGGGGAAAACGCGGGGAACGCGGCAAATTCGGCGGTCGCGGCGACGGCGGAAGTCGAGCGAATCGCGCGGGCCGAAAAGTCGCGGGCGCTTTCCCGGTCGCGGCGCGACGCGGCCCGGTTGACGGAACGGCTCGGCGCGTCGGCGATTTTGGGGACGACCGCGCTTCTTGTCGACGTCGACGCCGGGGACGAGACGACCGTTTTTAACGCCGCCGTCTTCGCGCCGCGTCTCGATTCGGCGACCGTCGCGGCGCTTGGGGGGAAATACGTCGACTTTGACGCGGCGGTTCCGGCGAACGAAGCGGGAAAAACGGGAAAAACGGGGGGATTGGGCGGATTAGGAGAATCGGCGAAAACGGCAAAATGGGAAAGTGGGGCGAGTTGGGGAAAATACGTCGATTGGGAAACGCCCGCCTCGACCGCGCCGAACGACCCGAACCTTGCGGCGTTCCGGCTTTACGGGAAGCGGCGGCTCGTTATTTGCGGCGAATACATTCCCGGCGCCGACTTGCTCCCCGATTGGTTCCCGTTGAAGGCGGTTTGCGCCGATTTTTCGCTCGAACGCGGCGCCGGACCGGTCGTTTTTCCGGTCGTTCGACGCGTCCGAGAGACGCAAAGCGGCGAAATTAGCGAAACTGGGCAAGTCGCGCAAGCGGAGCCGCTCCTTTTCGCGCCGCACATTTGCTTTGAAAGCTCGATTCCTCATTACGTCAAAGAGCAAGTCCGCGAACTGACGGCGGCGGGCGCGGAGCCGGACGTTTTGGTTTGCCTCTCGAACGACGGTTGGTTTCGCAACGGTTCGCAGACGGACGGGCACCTCGCGACGCAAGTTTTCCGCGCCGTCGAGAATCGCAAGCCGGTCGTCGCCGCGACGCACGGCGGTTTTTCGGCGCATATCGACCAAGCGGGGCGGGTTCGGAGTCGCGGCGCTCGGGGCGGAACGGAAGTCGTCGCGGCGGAAGTTTTGCCGGTCGACTGCGAACGGCTCGGGAAGGGAACGCTTCTCGGCGGACGCGACCTCGCGGAAACGCTCGCGCTCGTTTGCGTTCTTCTCGGTTGGGGCGCGCTCGTCGTTCGAAAAGTCGGCGGGCGGCGCGAAAAATTGGAAAGTTAGTTTTGTTTAATCGGTCGTCGACGCGTCCGGTCGGGCGGCGGTTCGGCGTTTGGTTCTTTGAAGTTTTTTCTTCGTTATTTTTTCCGTTTTTGTCAATATTAATATAAGGGGAAGAAAATGAAACTTTCGCGACGAAATTTTTTAGGCGCCGCCGCGACGTTTGGGGCGGTCGCGCTCGCGCCGACGATCGTTCCGCGCTCCGTTCTCGGACGCGGCGAAACGGCCCCGAGCGATAAACCGACGCTTCTCGGAATCGGCGTCGGCGGAATCGGCTGTCCGCAAACTCAAGACGCGGCGCGGGTCGGCTTCCAAGTCGAAGCGCTTTGCGATATCGACTGGGCGCACGCCGAGAAGACGTTTAAAGTCTTTCCGCAAGCCCGAAAATACAAAGACTTCCGCGAAGCGCTCGACGCCGAGGGGGACAAAATCGACGCGGTTTACTGCGGGACGCCCGACCACACGCACGCGATCGTTTCGCTCGCCGCGCTCCGAGCCGGGAAGCACCTTTGCTGCGTCAAACCGTTGACGCGAACGCTCGAAGAGGGGCGCGTCGTCGTCGAAGCGGCGAAAAAAGCGGGCGTCGCGACGCAAATCACGACGAGTCCGGCGACCGGCGAAACCGGCTGTCGCGTCGTCGAGTTGTTGGAAGCGGGGGCGATCGGGCAAGTTAGGGAAGTTTACTGCTGGAGCCTTCGCCCGGTTTGGCCGCAGGGCGCGCCGTCTTATCCGGACTTTACGAGCCCGATTCCGGACGGTTTCGATTGGGACGCTTGGCTCGGCCCGGCGCCGAAAATCCCGTTCGCCGACCGTTGGCCGGAGTCGTCGCCGATCCCGAAAATGAGTCCGGAAAATTGGGGCGGTCAAGCGGTTTTCCATCCGTTCAACTTCCGCGGTTGGACGGCGTTCGGAACCGGCGCGCTCGGCGATATGGGCTGCCATTGGGCGAACATTCCTTACCGGGCGCTCAAACTCGGGACGCCGAGTCGCGTCGTCGCGTCGACGTCGAAATTTTACGACGTTTCGTTCCCGTTGGCGAGCGTCGTTACTTACGACTTCCCGGAACGCGACGGTCGACCGCCGGTTCGGCTCGTTTGGAGCGACGGCGGAATCCGCCCCCCCATGCCGCGCGATTGGAACGGCGACTCGCTCCCGACCGAAGGCGTCCTTTACGTCGGCGACGAAGGCGTCATGTTCGACGACCAAATCTTGAATCTGGAGCGAGCGAAGAAGTTCGCGGACGTTCCGAAGCGGCTCCCGAGACGCGGCGACGTTTTCGCCGAATGGTTGACCGCTTGCAAAGGGGGCGAAAAAGCCGGCTCGAACTTTGTCGACGCGGCCCCGGTTCTCGAGTTCGTTTTGCTCGGAACGCTCGCGATTCGCAGCCGCAAGCCGGTCGAATACGACGCCGCGACGAACACGATTCCGAACAACCCGGAAGCGAACGCGATGATCGCCGCCAACTACCAAAACGGTTGGACGCTTTGACGTTTAAGACGGCGAAAACGACGAAACGCGATTTATTGTCGACCGATCTGGTTGCTTTTAAGTCGCGTTAAAATAGGGAGTTGAGGAAACGTCGAAGGAGAGCGCCGGTCGCGCGGGCGCTTTTTTCGACGTTTTTTTCCGTTGCGCTCAAAATTAAGCGGCGGGGGCTCTTGCGTTATTTTGAATTTGACGATATATTAACGGTTGACAAAGTTGGAAATGGAAATCGGCGTTAGGGTCGGTTTTCGTTTTCCTCTTTTCTTGCCGTCGCAAAAAAGCGCGTCGCCGACGCGCAAACGATATGGACAATTTTCTTATTTTATTACCTATTTGAGGTTGAGGTTCAGAAATGAGCGCGAACATTATGGGAACGGGACGTAAAAACGGTTTTACGCTCGTCGAATTGTTGGTCGTCATCGCGATTATCGGGATTTTGATCGGCTTGCTTCTGCCGGCCGTTCAAGCGGCGCGCGAAGCGGCCCGTCGTATGCAATGCACGAACAACCTGAAACAATTGGCGTTGGCTTGCCAAACCTACGCCGATCAAAACCAAGACGCGTTCCCGATGGGGATGCTCCTTGGCAACCCGGGTAGCAACGACGGCGACCCCGACCGCGTCTCTTGGCACGGGCGCACGCTTCCGTTCATCGAACAAACCGCGCTTTACAGCGGTCTCGCCTTCACCGGCACCGGCAAAGGCTACAATAACAACACCGACACGACCAAACTGAACGGTCAGTCGAAAAACGACAACCCGGGCCACTACGAATACCGCACCGCGTTGATTCCGGCGCACCAATGCCCGAGCGAACCGGAAGCGATCGGCGAATCGAACGCCGAAGGTTGGTGCCACCGTCGTTCCTGCTACGTCGCGAACTTCGGCAACTCGAACTTCGGGAACGAAGAAGTCGTCAACTGGGACGGTCGCGAATCGTACAAAGCGCACAAAGCGCCGTTCACCCACAACAAAGCCGTCAAAATGGCCGCGATGACCGACGGCACCTCGAACACCCTTTGCCTCTACGAAGCGGTGATCAACCCGAACACCAGCGGTTACAAAGGGAACTACGGTTGCGTTATCTTCTCCGCCGGTTGCGGTTTCACCACTTGGAACGGCCCGAACACGACCGCGTCGACCGACTACGGGCGCGCCGCTTGGACGCCGGAAGACTTCAACCCGCCGTTCTACTGCCACGGTTACGGTCGTTGGAAGAGCGCGACCTATCCGGCGAAATCCCACCACTCCGGCGGCGTCAACGCCTCGATGTGCGACGGTTCCGTTCGTTACTTCAGCGACACGATCAACCTGCAAACTTGGCGCGCGCTCTCGACGTCCGACGGCGGCGAAACCGATATCGACTGATTTTAGCGACGTTTGAACGAAATCGCGCTCCGTTTCCGTTTTGACGGCGACTTTTCGCGTCGGCGGCGACGGGGCGCGTTGCAGAATCTCGACGAAGAAAGGAGAGAATAACGATGTTGAAAGCGAGTTGGAAAACGGGTTTCGCGTTGGCGTTGGCGGTTTGTTGCGTCGCGTTCGTCGGTTGCAAACCGAGCGACGGGTTGGTTCCGATCAAGGGAACGGTTACTCTCGACGGCGAACCGATCGAAAAGGGAACGGTTAACTTCGCGCCGAAGGGCGGCGCTCCCGGCACGGCGACCGGCGGCCCGATCGTGAACGGCAAGTACGAAGCGCGCGTTTCTCCGGGCAAAATGGCGGTTACGATTTACGCTCAAAAAGCGATTCCGAAAGAAAACCCGACGCCGGAGGAAGTCGAACGCGGAATCACCGAAGATATCGTCGACATTATCCCGGCGAAATATAATCGCGCCTCGATCCTTGAAGCGGATATCGTCGAAGGGCAAAAAGACCCGGTCGACTTCGTGTTGACGACCGAAGAATGATTCTCGGCGTTTAAGCGAACGTAAACGAAAACGCGCCCGACGGCGAAACGTCGGACGCGTTTTTTATTGGGCGTCGGCGGAGCGAAGCGGCGTTAAACGGCGAAAAACGGCGGTTTTTTCGAAAATTTCGAACGCGGTTTCTTGCGTTTGCGGCGTCGATTTGGTACAATGTCGGGAAAGCGCGCCGCGTCGGTTTCGAACGTCGGGCGGCGCGACGGTTTTATCGGCTTTGTCAAATTAGGGAGAGCGTCGAAATGAAAACGAATCGCAGAGAATTTATCGGGGCGGCGGCTTTTTTTAGCGTCGCGGGACTTTTGGGCGCGAACGCGCAAAACGCCGACGCCGCGCAATTGGCGAACCTGCTCGAGGTCGCCGGTTCCGACCCGGACGGCGAAGTCGGGAAGCCGTATCGCGGTTGGAAGGAAGGCGAACTCGACCTCAACTTTATTCACACCGGCGTCGGCGAAAGCTGCTTCCAAATCTGCCCGGACGGCACGACGATTCTGACCGACGCGGGCGACCGCGACGCGGCGTCGTACAAAGAAAAGGTCGCGATTTTGCCGAACGAATCGCGCCGTCCGGGCGAGTGGATCGCTCGTTACATCGGTCGCGCCAAGCCGGGAATTAAGAAGATCGATTACGTCGTCGCGTCGCACTACCACGACGACCATATCGGCAGTTGGCGACACGGCGTCGGCGTCGCGGAGGGGCGCGGCGATTACCAAATCAGCGGGATTACGCAAGTCGCCGAATATTACGCGATCGGCGCGGCGTTCGACCGCGGCTACCCGGACTACAATCAGCCGAACGACCGAGCGCCGCGCGACCGCGACAACTGGCGCAAGTTCTTGGATTACAAGGAAAAGAACGAAGGCCTCAAACGCGAGGCGTTCGTCGTCGGCGCGCTCGACCAAATTAAGTTGGTCAACGAACCGGAAAAATACGATTATCACGTCCGCAACATTTGCCGCAACGGCGTCGTTTGGACCGGGCAAGGGGACGAGACGGTCGACTATTACGCGAAAAACCCGAAAAACGCGGCCGGTTCGATCAACGAAAACACCTGCAGTATGGCGACCGTTACGTCGTTCGGCCCGTTCCGTTTCTTCAGCGGCGGCGACGTCAGCTGCCCGCTTCTCGACGAAAAGGGCGAGTTGGTCGATTACGAAGGCGCCGTCGGGCGCGCCGCCGGGCCGGTCGACGTTTGCAAGTCGAACCACCACTCGTACCGCGACGCAATGTCGCCGGGTTTCGTTAAAGCGACCAAACCGCGCGTTTACGTTACTTGCGTTTGGGACCGTTGGCACCTGCAAAACAACACCGCGTCGGCGATGACCGACGAAGCGGCGTATCCGGGCGACCGCCTCATTTGCCCGACGACGATTCACCCGGGTAACGCCGAGATGATGGAAGGGAAACCTTGGCGCGAAAGCCTCGTCGAGCGCACCGGCTCCGTCGTCGTGAAGGTTTACGACGGCGGCAAAAAGTACAAGGTGTACTACCTGACCGCCGAAGACGAAAGTATGACCGTTACGGCGGTTTACGGCCCGTTCGACTCGCGCGGCGGCGTTTGAGCGAAAGCGGAAAAAACGACCGAATCAACGAAAACGACGGCGCTTCGGCGGCGTTCGGAGCGTCGTTTTCGAAATTCTTTCTTCGCTTCGGGAGGTTAAACGATGAAAAAACTCGCGTTGGCGTTAGCGTTCCTCGCTTGCGTTTGTTTCGGAACGTCGCGACTTTACGCCGAAACGGCGGGCGGCTGGGTCAAGCATCCGGCGAACCCGGTTCTCGGCGGCGACTTGGGCGTCTGCTTCGACGTAACGCTTCTCAAAGAAGGCGATACGTACAAGATGTGGTTCTCTTGGCGGACAAAAGAATCGATCGGCTATACGGAGAGTCGCGACGGCGTGAAGTGGTCGGAGCCGCGCGTCGTCTTGGCGCCCGACCCGGATTGCGGTTGGGAGGTTCGCGTCAATCGGGCGTCCGTCCTAAAAAAAGACGGCAAGTATTACATGTGGTACACCGGTCAAACGCGCGACCGTTCGCGAATCGGGCTTGCCGTAAGCGACGACGGAATCGAGTGGAAGCGCGTCCAAAGCGAACCGGTCTTGGTTTCGGAAGAGGCTTGGGAAAAGGGCTCCGCGATGTGCCCGCACGTCCTTTGGAACGACGAGAAAAACGTCTTCCAAATGTGGTACTCCGCCGGCGACCAATACGAGCCGAACGCGATCGGGTACGCCGAAAGCGTCGACGGAATCAAGTGGAAGAAGCGCGACGGCAACCCGATTTTCGCGGCGGACAAAAACTCCGTTTGGGAACAACATAAGGTAACCGCTTGCCAAGTCTTGCCTTGGGAGGGCGGCTATCTGATGTTTTACATCGGGTTCGAGAACGAGCATTTGGCGCGCGTTGGAATCGCCCGGTCGAAGGACGGCGTTACCGGTTGGGAACGCCTCCCGGCCAACCCGATTATCGGGCCCGACGCCGGAACTTGGGACGCGTCCGAATGGTACAAGCCGTTCGTTATTTACGACGAAAAATCCGACCGCTGGCTCCTTTGGTACAACGGGCGCAACGGGAGCGTCGAGCAAATCGGCGTCGTTACCCGCGACGGCAAAGACCTCGGTTTCCCGAGCGGCAAGTAAGCGGCGAAAAGAAGAGGGAACGGCGCTCGACGGCGAACGCGTCGCGGTTGGTTCGGCGCGCTTTTCCCCTTATAAGGCGCTTTTCCCCTGCGCTTTTCCCCTTATTATATTAATAAACGACGAAATCGATAAAATTTTCACCTCGATTTAGGAGATATTAATGAAACGATTTTCTATCCTGACGACGGTCGCGCTCCTCGGCGCCTGCGTCGTTTCGACGGCGAACGCTTTCGCGCAAGACGGCGCGCAAGCCGACCGTCCGAAGCAAGCGTTGACGGCGGTGCCGTTTACGGAAGTCAAGTTGACGGACGATTTCTGGGCGCCGCGCATCGAAGCGAACCGCGTCGTCTCCGTTCCGCACAATATTAAGTGGTGCGAAACCGAGACGCCGCGCATCGCCAACTTCCGCAACGCCGGCGCCAAGTTGCAAGGCAAGGAACACGGCGACTTCGGCGGCATTTACTTCGACGATTCCGACGTTTACAAGATTCTCGAAGGGTTCGCGTACTCCCTTTCCGCGCATCCGGACGCCGAACTTCAAAAGAAGGCCGACGAATGGATCGACGCGATCGGTTCCGCTCAAGAAGAAGACGGCTACCTGATGGCGTACTTCACGCTGATGAAGCCGAACGAAAAGTGGACGAACCTCGCGCATATGCACGAACTTTACTGCGCCGGGCACATGGCCGAAGCGGCGGTCGCCTACTACCGCGCGACCGGCGACGACAAGTTCCTGCAAATCAACCGTCGCGTTCTCGACCTGATCTGCAAGCGTTACGGCCCGAACGAGGGTCAACTGAAAAACGTCCCGGGACACGAAGAAATCGAACTCGCGCTCGTCAAGATGTACCAACTGACCGGCGATCGCAAGTACCTCGACCAAGCGAAATTCTTCGTCGATATTCGCGGCGTTGCGGAAGGTCGCCAAATTGAAAAGAACAGCCGCAACGGTCTCTTCGGCGAATATTGCCAAGACCACGCGCCGGTTCGCGAACAATCGGAAATCGTCGGGCACGCCGTCCGCGCGATGTATCTCTATTGCGGCGCGACCGACGTCGCCGGTTATTACCGCGACCCGGAACTGATGGCCGCGATGAAGCGCATCTTCAACAACGTAACGCGCCACAAGATGTACGTTACCGGCGGGATCGGCTCCTCGGCCTCGAACGAAGGTTTCGAAGAAAACTTCAAGCTCCCGAACAAGAGCGCGTACTGCGAAACCTGCGCCGCCATCGGGATGATGTTTTGGGCGCACCGCATGAACCTCGCGACCGGCGAAGCGAAATACGCCGACGTGATGGAACTCGCGATGTACAACGGCTTTATGTCCGGTTACGGCCTCAACGGCGACTCCTATTTTTACGTCAACCCGCTCGCGTCGGACGGCGGTCATCACCGTCAACCGTTCTTCGGTTGCGCCTGCTGCCCGTCGAACGTCATCCGCGCGCTCCCGTCGGTTCCGGGTTACGTCTACGCGACCGCTTCCTCGAAAGACAACGGCGTCGACGATACCGTCGTCGTCAACATGTTCGTCGAAGGCAAAGCGACCGTCGAACTCGCCGACAAAATCGTTGAAATCGCGCAAACGACCCGTTACCCGTACGACGGTAAAGTTTTCATCAAAACGACCGCTCGCATGAAGGACGAAAACGCCGAAAAAACGCCGTTTACGCTGAAAGTTCGCGTCCCCGGTTGGGCGCAAGCCGAAGCCGAAGCGGACGGTTACCGCTCGTTCGTTCGCGACGCCGCCTCGTTCGACGGCGCCGTCGAAGCGCTCGTTTTCGAAACGCCGGTCGTCCGCACGATCGCGAACCCGAAAGTGAAGGACGACCTCGGTCGCGTCGCTTTGAAACGCGGCCCGGTCGTTTACTGCTTCGAACAAGTCGACAACCCGGGCGTCCGCGTCGACCGCATTATCCTCGCGAAAGACCCGCAATTCAAGATCGAACAACGCGTTATTACCGGGAACAACGCCAACGCCGCGACGAAAAACAGCGCCGCCCGCAAAGTCGACGTTATCCTCGCGAAGGATTACGAAGGCCGAACGCTCGTCGCGATTCCGTACTGCGTTTGGGACAACCGCGCCGCCGGTAAAATGGCCGTTTGGGTTCGCCAAGTCGGTCTGACCGACGCGCCGGCCGCCGATTCCGAACTCGGCAAAGAAGCGAACTGGATCGACGCCGAAGGTCTGCCGATTCTGTACAAACCGCTCGACGCGTCGCTCCTGACGGACGAAGTTCCGCAAGTCGCGAATTCGCCGGAACTTACCGGTTCCTTCTTCACCGACGAACGCTCCCTCTTCGACGGAACGAACGCCGGAAACCCGAAACACTCGGGCGACCAAGGCGTTCCGCGCGCGACGTGGTGGCCGCGCAAGGGCTCGAAGGAATGGTTCCAAATCGAATACCCGAAAGCGCGTAAAATCAAGAGCGCGACGATTTACTGGTTCGACGACACCAAAGAACGCGGCGGTTGCGCGACGCCGAAATCTTGGAAGCTGACGTACCAAACCGCCGACGGCGCCGACTGGAAAGAAGTCGAAACGACCGACGCTTACTCGGTCGAGCGCGACAAGGAAATCGTTATCGACTTCGCCGAAGTCGAAGCGCTTCGCGTCCGCGTCGAAGTTCAACTTCAAGACGGCCTCTCCGGCGGCGTCCTGAAAATGGAGTTCAAATAAGTCGCGACGCGCTAACGAGTTAGCTCTCTAACGATAAAACGTCGGCGGTTTCTCTAAGAGCCGCCGACGTCTTTAGCGTCGAAATTTCCGACCTCGGCGCGTTTTAAAAATATAAAAAAACGAAAATTTTTTCATTATTTTTTCGTTTTTCGCCCTCTCTAAAATAGTTAAGGCTCGCGTTCAGTTATCGATTCGCGAGAAACGACGCGTTATTAAGTTAACGCTTGTCCGAACACCAAGTCGTTAAAAGCGTAAGGAAGAAAATGGCGAAGTACGGCGATTCGTTGGGAAACGATAACAAGAGTGAAATTTGGTGGCGTCGCGACGGCGGCAAGCGTTCGAACGGCGGGGCGACAAGTTGCGTCGCCAAGGGGGAAAACGCGTCGAGCCCGAATTGGCTGCTGAAAGCGCGCGGCGTCGAACTTTTCTTTACGCGCATTCCGGCGGGTTCTTTCAAAATGGGGATTTCCCGTTGGCGACAGAATCGCAATAATCTGCAAATGGGCGCGGCGTATCCGTGGATGACGTTGGCGCAGGACTCGCAAGCCAACGCGAAGCGAGTGAAAATCACGCGCGATTTTTGGATGATGCAAACGCAAGTAACGATCGAAATGTTCGACGTTTTTCTGAAAGCAACGAAACGAAACGTCCCCGTCGGCGCGATCGGATACAATAAATCGACAAAAAAACTTGAATACGGCGCCGATTATAGCTTTTTGAACCCCGGTTTTCCCGACATTAACGAGCAACGCTCCAACGTTACGATGCCCGCGACTTGCGTCGACTGGGCGAGCGCGGTCGCGTTTTGCGATTGGTTGAACGAGGAGTTTAAAGATTGGCGCACGAGCGATTTACAATATAAGTTGAATTTCCGACTGCCGACCGAAGCCGAGTGGGAATACGCGTGTCGCGCCGGTTCGAAGGCGGCTTATCACTTTGGGAATCGCGAAAAAGATTTGCCCGGATACGGCAATTACGACGACGGAAACCTTGGCGCGAGCGCCGGCGTCGACGGTTTTGAATTTTTGGCGCAAGTTTGGAATTTGCAACCGAATCGTTGGCAACTTTACCATATGCACGGCAACGTGTGGGAGTGGTGCGCCGACTGGTTCGCGCCGTACGAAACGAGCGGTTGGAGCGCCGAGCGGGACCCGAACGGCCCGTGTCGCGGTTATATGCGGGCGGCTCGCGGCGGCGCTTGGAACGTCGCGCCGAGTTTTTGCCGTTCCGCTTCGCGCGCCGCCGTTCATCCTTGGACGCGCGCCGCCGACTTGGGATTTCGCGTCGCGATGGACGTCGAGCCGTTATTATGAAGCGACGGCATGAAGCGACGGCGAGAGTAAGGAAAAATGAGTTGAGAAGCGACGCGGTGGGAACGTCGCGAACGAGCGTTAAGTCAAACGATAGCGCCCGGAATTGAAAGAGGAACGACGATGAACGACGGCGGAAAAAACGGTCGCGAGAACGCCGGTCGCGAGAACGACAAACGCGTCCTGAAGTATTTAAGTTACACGCCGGCGGATATTTACGACGACGGAATAGGGCGCGTCCCGACGGTAAAGCAGACGGGGAAAAAACTGCCCGACTACGCCGCCGAGAAAAGCGAAATTCGACTTGTCGGAAAGAAGGGAACGCGTTGGCATTTTTACGCTCGCGGCGTCGATCTGGTCTTTGTTTGGATCGAGCCGGGGAGATTTAAGACGAAGACCGACAAGGGAATAAGTCGGATCGTTGAAATTACCGACGGGTTTTGGCTGATGGAAACGCAGACGACGGTCGAAGCGTTCGAAGCGTTTTCGCAGGCGACGGGATACGTCGTTCCGAAAGGGGCGTGCGGGTACGACGAGCAAACTCGACGATTTAAGTTTGACGAGAAATATACGTACAAAAACCCGGGCTTTCACGACTTTCTTTTGGGCGCAAATTATCCCGCGACGTGCGTCGATTGGGCCGGCGCGAACGCGTTTTGCAGTTGGCTAAACGAAGAGTTTTGCGATAAGTTGGAGCCTTGGGGACGCCAAAAGCGCAGGCGGCTCTGTTTCCGTCTGCCGACCGAAGCCGAGTGGGAATTGGCGTGCCGCGCCGGAAGTTCGAAAGCGTATTCGTTTGGCGGCAACCCAAACGATTTGCAGGAGTTCGGGAATTTCGACGAAGGCGGAAAAAGGGACGGTTACAACGAACTGGCGCCGACGAAGTCTTTTTATCCGAACGTTTATCGACTGTACGACATGCACGGCAACGTTTGGGAGTGGTGCGCCGACTGGTACGCGCCGTACAAGAAAAAAGTCTGGTTTGGCGCGGAAAAGAATCCGAACGGTCCGGCTAGCGGAATGGAGCGCGTGATGCGCGGCGGTTCGTGGAACAGTTCGGCGCGAGTTTGCCGATCGGCGTCGCGCGGCTCCGCGCCTCCGTGGAGTCGCGACGTGCGCATTGGTTTTCGCGTCGCGTTGACGTTTTTACCGGAAGAAAAATTGTCGAAGTTCTTGAAAATTTTCCCGTGCCGATGCGATAAAAACGGCCTTAACGATTGTAATCAATGGTGTTGGCGGCGTCGGCAAGGTGGAAAAAAATGAGGGAAGCGGCGGAAAACGCATTAATGTAAAAGCGCGAACGCGGGAAAACTCAACGGCCCCGGTTGACTTTTAACGTCGACGGGGTAATATAGAAAATAGACGCGTCGTCGACGCGCTCGACGGCAAGAACGGCAAGAACGGCAAGAACGGCGAGCGACGGAGGCGGCGCGTCGCGGCAAACGGGCGCCGACGTTTGTAAGACGGCGTTGTAACATCTTTAATGTCAATAGTTGCGAGTGTTGGGGAGAATGGGCGAGATGAACGCTGACAAGACGAACGCGGGCGCCGCGTCGCCGATCGATTGGGCTCTTTTTAAGGAAACGTTCGACGCCGCGCGAACGGTTGTCTTGACCGGGCACATTCGCCCGGACGGCGACGCGATCGGAAGCGTCGTCGCGTTTGGGCGCGCCCTAAAGTCGCTCGGCAAAACGGTTTTGCTCGTCAACGGACACGTGGTTCCGCCGAATCTCGCGTTCCTCGACCCGGCGAACGAAATCCGCAAATTCTCGGAGCTAACCGACGAAGAACGGGCGTTTATCGCGTCCGCCGACCTCCGCGTTTCGCTCGACACGAGCGCTTGGGCGCAGCTCGGCGACTCCGGCGAACTCTTCAAGGCGCCCGGAAGCGTCAAGGTCGTGATCGACCATCACGCGAAGAGCGACCCCATCGGCGACCGCCGTTTCGTCGACACGAGCTCCGAATCGACCGGAAGTCTTGTCTTTGAAGCGGTTAAGACGCTCGGCGTCGCGCTGACGCCGGAGATCGCGCTTCCGATTTTCGACGCGATTTCGACCGACTCCGGTTGGTTCCGGTTCGCGTCGACGAAAGCGGCGACGTTCCGGCGCGTCGCGGAGCTTATCGACGCGGGCGTCGCGGTCGATT
>JAFTUJ010000519.1 GCA_017466305.1 Thermoguttaceae bacterium | reverse complement strand
TCGATCGAGCCGTTCGGCGCGCCGAGAACCGCGAGTAAAGCCTTTTGCGCGGCGGTTTTAGCGTTTTTCGCTTTGATCGCCGCCAAGTTGGCTTCTCGCGTTTGGTTTTGAAGTTGGATGAAGTTCAGTTGCGAAAGCGAACCCGCCGCGATAAGGTTGCGCGCTTGGTCTTCCGCCGCTTGCGAAACCGACGCGATTTGTTGGCGAAACTCGACTCGTTTTTGCGCGATTAAAAGACGGTAAGCCGCGGCGCGAACGTCGTTTCGAATTTTAGTTGCGACGACTTGTCGTTCCCAGCCCAGCGCGACGGACGCTGTGCGGCTCGCCTCTTGCGCTAAACGACGTCGCGCGCCGCCGCCGAACTCTTGTTCGACGGAGACGCCGTGTTTCCCGGCGGAACCGTCGGCGCCGATTTCCTCGCCGCCGTATCGCAGCGTCGGATTCGGCGCGAGTCCGGCTTGGACGTAAACGCCGCGCTCCGCGTCGGTTAAGTCGTCGACAAGTTGGAGCGCCGGATGCCGTTGCAACGCGAATTCTTGCAACGCGGCGATGGTCGTTCGCCCGAAATCGAACGCTTGCGCGGCGGCTTTGTCGTCAAAACCGGGCGTCGATTTCGCGTTTGTCGCCGCGCCGGGAAACGCGGTTGCCTCGGAGGGGAACGGCGCGTTTTGCGACCAAGCGACGGGAGCGAACGCGAGCGCAAGAGTCGGCGTTAAAAGGGCGAGTCGGGAGGGAATTGGAAGTTTCATTGGATATAACTTCTTGAAATAATTAAGGTTGCGTTTGCTTTGTTCGGCGCGGCGCCGGTTGTTTGGGAGGGCGGCGCAAGCGCGACGTTTGCGAAAATTTCGGAAGCGCCGCGCTTTGGAGCGACTTGGCGACCGCGTTGGCAAATCGTTTAAAAACGGGCGGTTGCGTCGCGTTCTTCGGTTCGGGCTCGTTCGTCCGCCGCTTGGGCTTCGGCGATAACGCGTCGCGCCGATTTCAGCCCGAAACGCCAAAAGAGCGCCGGACGGACGAAGAATTCGAGCGCCGTCGAGGTCAGCAAGCCGCCGATCATCACCGTCGCGATCGGATATAAAATCTCGCGTCCCGGGAGGTTAGGCGCCGCCGCGAGGGGCAAAAGACCGATCGCCGACGTCAGCGCCGTCATCAACACCGGCGCGACGCGTTCGCGACCGGCGCGCAAAATCATCGACTTGCTCAACGTTTCGCCTTCGTATTGAACGAGGTGTAAATAGCGTTCCAGCAAGAGGATACCGTTGCGCGACGCGACGCCGCAGAGCGAAATCATCCCGATCAGCCCCGGAATCGTCCGCGACTGCCCGGTCAGCCAAAGCGCGCCGACCGCCCCGACTAACGCAAGCGGAACGATCGCCATCACTTGCAGCGCGAGGTTCGCCGAACGGAACATGCGGTACAGAATCAGGACGACGCAAAGGCCGGAGAAAACGGAGAGCGCGGTCAGCGTTCGCGACGCGCTTTGCTCGCTTTCGAAAAGGCCCGAAACGCGGACGTCGACGCCGTCGGCGGTCAGTTCGCTCCAACGCGTCGCAAGACGTTTCTCGATATCTTCCTTGACTTCGACGGCGCCGCGATAGCGCGGATTCGATTGAATGACAACTTGTCGCCGAGCGTTTTCGCGGTTGATTTGACCCGGGCCGAAGGCTTGCGCGTCGATTTCGGCGACCTCCGAGAGCGGAATAACGCCGAGTTGCGACGCGATGTAATCGACCGACGTTTCCGGCGCGTTTTCTTCGTCGCCCGCGACCGCGGCGGCGATCGCCGATTCCGGGTTCGCGGCCGGAACGAAGCGTTTCGTCTTTTCCGGAAGGCGAATCGGGAGACGGCGCAACGCGTCGATATTTTCCCTAACGTCTTCGCCAAGGCGAGTTAGGAGTTCGACCGGGCGTTCGCCTTCGAGAACCGTCGTCGCGACGGAACCGTTCATCGCGATTTCGACCGTTTGGTCGACGTCTTCCGGCGTCAAGCCGTAACGCGCCAAAGCGTCGCGTTTAAGACGAATTTGCACCTGCGGCAGGTCGGCTTGAATCGGTTCGACGCGCAAGGCGCCGATATCGTCGACGTCGGCGATCAGCTCTTGAATCGCGGCGACGCGTTCCTTCAAAATCGACAGCTCGTCGCCGGTTACTTTAATCGCGATTTTGGCGCGGGTTCCGCTGCGCAAATGGTTGATTAAGTGTTGCAACGGCTGATCATAGGACGCAATCGTTCCCGGGACGTTTTCCGAATGAATGACGCCGCGTACTTCGTCGACGATTTCGTTAAAATCGCGGTCGACGCTTTGGTCGATCGAGCAAACGAACTCCGACGTGTTGACCGGAACGGCGTGTTCGTCCATTTCGCTTCGGCCCGTTTTGCGAACGACGGCGGAAATTCCTTCGATTTCCGCGAGACGTAACGCGAGTTTTTCCGCGACTTCCGACGACGTTTCGAGCGAAACGCCCGGCGTCAGGTCGAGGTTGACTTGAATCGCGCCTTCGTTGAACGGCGGCATAAAGTCGCGGTCGAGCGACGTAAAGACGTAAACGCCGCCGACGCCGAGCGCGACCGCGCAAAAGAGCGTCGCCAAGGGGAAGTCGAGCCCGCAACGAATCGCGGAACTCGCGAAATATTGCGTTGTTCGCAGGACGAAACTCGGCTTCTTTTCGCGTTTGACGGTCGGCTTTAACCCCTTGTCGGCGCGGCGTTTGCGGCGACGGAAGATCGCTGGGAAAAGGACGTGCGACAGCGCCGGCGTCAGCGTCAACGAAACGAAAAGGGACGACGTAAGCGACACGATGTAAGCAAGCCCGAGCGGCGCGAAGAGTTTGCCTTCAATCCCGTTCAAAAAGAAAAGCGGGAAGAAGACGAGAACGGTGATCGCGGTGCCGTTGACGATGGAGTTGCGGATTTCCGAACTCGCTTCAAATACGACGGTTAGCGTTCGGCGCGGCGCGTCCAAAAGCGCGTTTTCGCCGAGTCGCCGGTGAATGTTTTCGACGTCGACGATCGCGTCGTCGACCAATTCGCCGATCGCGACCGCCAGCCCGCCGAGCGTCATCGCGTTGATCGTCATTCCGAACGCCGCGAAGACGAGACACGCTGTCGCAAGCGTCGTCGGGATGGTGATTAACGTTACAAGCGTTGTGCGCCAAGAGGTTAGGAAGAGGAAAACGACGATCGCGACCAAAAACGCTACGTCGCGCAACGCGTCGAGCACGTTCTTCACCGCCAACTCGACGAACGTTCGCTGTTGGTAAACCGGAACAATACGCAAGTCGGGGTAAGTTTGGCGGAGTTTCGCCTCCATCTTAACCATTTCGTCAATAATGGTTTGCGTCAGTTCGCGGGCGTCTTGGCTCGGCTGTTTTTCAACCGTCAAAACGACCGCGTCGCCTTCGTAAAGCGAGCCGTCGGGGAGACGAATCGCGGCGGAGGAGTCGCCGATCGGAACGGACGGGCCGAGTTTTACGTCGGCGACTTGAGGTAGCAGAATCGGCGGTTCGGTCGACGGGTCGACGACGAGCGTTCGCAGATCGTCGAGCGATTTTATGCGACCTAAAGACCGCACTAAGAACTGTTTAGGACCCTGTTGCGTCAAGAAGCCGCCGGTAACGTTGCGGTTGCTGCGACGCAGCGCCGTTTCAACGTCGTCGACGGTCAGCCCGAAGCGGAGCAGGTCGTCCGGGCGCAACGCGACTTGGTATTGACGCCGTTCGCCGCCCATCGAATAGACTTCGCTAACGCCTTTTTGCGCAAGGATTTTGCGTCGGATATCCCAATCGGCGAGCGTTCGCAAATCCATCGGCGACGTTTTGTCGTCTTCGGCGTAAATCGCGAGCGTTAAGACCTGCCCCATCACCGACGCGACCGGCGTCATGCGCGGAAAAACGCCTTCGGGCAACTCGTCGGCGACGCGTTGCGTCCGCTCGAAAACGATTTGTCGCGCCAGATAGAGGTCGGAACTCCAATCGAATTCGGCGACGATGGTCGAAAGGCCGACGGTCGACGACGAACGGAGCGCCTCGATTCCGGTCGTGCCGACGAGCGCCGTTTCAAGCGGAAGGGTAACGAGCGTTTCGACTTCCTCCGGCGCCATCCCGGGGCATTCGGTCATAATCGTTACCCGGGGGCGGTTTAGGTCCGGAAGAACGTCGATCGGCGTATGTCGGGCGCGGTAAAATCCGGCGACGACAAGAAGTAGCGCTCCGACGATAATTAGGAAGCGGTTGCCGAGCGAAAAACGAATGATTCGATTCAACATAAGTCGTTTCTCCTTCTTCGTTTCCGTCGGTTAGTGTTCGCCGCAATCGCAAGCCGCTTGCAACTTGCCGCCGCCGTTGGTTAACGCGACGTAAAGTTGGTAAGCGCCGCGGTTGGCGATTTTCGCGCCGGGCTTAATCGAACCGTCGTTCGCGACGACGACTTCGGAGGCCGTTTGGTGCAAAACGCGAACCGGTCGCTTGCGCCAAATCCTTTTGCCGTCGGAGGTTCCGTCGTATTCGAAGAGGAACGTTTCGCTCGCTTCTTGCGCGGTCGCGTCGACCGGAACGACGAAAACGTTCGGCAGCGTTTCCGTTTCGACGGCGAGTTCGCAACGTTGGCCCGGCTTGAAACGCCAGTTTAAACGCGGCGCGGCGTCGTCGCAAGTCGCGGCGGATTCGGCGGTTGCGTCGGGCGCGGCGACGGCGGTTTCGGAGGTCGACGCCGCGTCGTTTTCCGAGTGCGAATGAGCGTGTTCCGCGTCGGCTTCCGGATGCGGATGCGAGTGCGGAACGCCGGTTTCCGGGTTCGGGTGGGGATGCGTATGCGACCCGGCGTCGGACGTCGCGCAGTTGTGCGGCGCCGCGTCGAGCAAGTAGTTTTGCAGTTCGACGTAACAGGCGAAAGCGCGGGAGTTAGCGTCGAGCTGGTTCGCGACCGAACGGAAAGCGAGCGGCCCGACCGTTTCTCGCGAAGCGTCGGTTCCGGACGCGCCGACGAAGATCGCGGAGACGGGGCGACCCTCGGCCAACGCGGCGTTGACGAGCGGTTCGTCCGATTCGAACGCGCGGCCCTCGATCCAAAGTTCGCGCAAATCGGAGACGACGCAAAGGGGCGCGCCGATTTCGACCGACTCGCCCTTTTCGACGAGCGTCTTTTCTAACTGGTGAAAGTGCGGCTTTTCCGCGAAATGTTCGTGCGTCGGCGGCTCGAAATGAACGGTCGACGCCGGGTCGAACGACGAGGCGTCGTCGGAGAAGGTCGGGACGCAGACGGTCAGCGACGTTACAAGGGTTCGCTTCGCAACGACGACTTCCTCGATCGTCGCCTCGGGAAGCCCGAAGAAACGGAGCGCGTCTTTTTGCGTCGCGATCGCGGCTTCGTTTTCCGCTTTTTCGAGCGCGATTTCCCGTTGTTCGCGCGGGGCGACGCCGGCGTCGAGGTCGGCGAGGCGCTTTTCTTCGCTCGCGAGGCGGTCGCGCTTGCGCAAAGGCGCGGTCAACTCAAGTTGAGCGGCGGCAAGCTCTTCGCCGACGAGGCGCAGTTCGAAGAGCGGTTGGCCCGGGCAGAGCGCGGCGCCTTCTTCGACGTAAATTTTGGTAACGATTCCCGTCGCCGGAGACGGAACGCCGACGAGCGAACGTCCCGGTTTGTAGCGAACGTAACCCGGGAAAGAAAACGACTTGCGATACTCGGACGGTTGCAGTTCGAGCGTTCCGGCGTCGCCCGCGGCGATTCCGATGTTCGCGAGCGCGAGTTCGGAAAGCGCGAGACGGTCGGCGTTTTCGCCTTCCGTGTGAACGTGTCCCGGGGCTCCGTGCGGCGGGTTTTCGCCTTCCGTGTGAACGTGTCCCGGGGCTCCGTGCGGCGGGTTTTCGCCTTCGACGTGAACGTGTCCCGGGGCTCCGTGCGGCGGGTTTTCCGCGGCGTGGTCGTGAT
>JAFTUJ010000518.1 GCA_017466305.1 Thermoguttaceae bacterium | reverse complement strand
CGTCGTCGTTTTTTTGCCGTTCGTTTCGTCCCCTTGCGAAACGACGTCGCCAAAGTCGAGCGCGGCGTCGCCGACGTTCGGCCAACGCGCCAACGTTTGCGACTCGCCGTCGACGTAAAGCGAAGGAATCGGCGCGACCTTTTCGCCGACGCCGTATCCGCGCGTCGCCAACCGCCCGCAATCCTCGACGCCGGCGGCTTTTAAGTCGGCGACAAAGATTTTCGAACGCGCCGTTTCTTGGAATCGCGACGCCGCGTCGGCAATCGCCTTCGACGTTTTCGCGCCGTCGCTAAGCGGTTGGAAATTATCGACTTCGACCGCTCCGGTCAAGACGGCTTTCGCGCCGGGCGTCGGTTTGACGACGACGTTCGCGACGCCGTCGAGCGCCGCGGTTCGGTCGACGCGGTAAACGCCGTTCGCAAGTTGAACGACGACGGCGTTTCCGTCTTGCTCTTTCGCGTTCTTCGCCCAACTTTGCGCGATTTCAAACGCCTTGGCGAGCGTCGCGACCGGGTTGTCGCGCGAACCGTCGGCGGCGTCGTTTCCGTTCGGCGCGACGAAAACCGTCCGTTTCTTCGCGGCGTTCAACGCGTTTAACGTCGCGTCGTATCGACGTTTAGCGTCTTTTTCAATTTTTTGAACCGCGCCGGCGGCGTTTCCGAGCGCGTTGATTTCTTCGAACGTCGCCCATTCGTCGCTAAACCGTTCTCGCAAGGTCTTTTGCAACCGTCGCGCTTTCGTCGCGATTTCGGCGCCGCAACGCTCGACCGACGAACAAGCCGTCAACGCAAGTTCGATTTCGCCGTATCGGCTCAACCGCGCGTTGCGAACCGCTTGCGACTCGGCGTCGCTCGACGTTTTTTCTTCCGCCAAAAACCGTTCCGCTTCCGCGAACGCCAGTTCCGCCGCCTTCGCGAAATCTTTGTCGTTCAACGCTTTCGCAAGCGCCGTTCGACGAGCCGTCGCCTTCGTTTCCTCCGGAACGTCGAGCGCCAAAATCGTTTCGATTTGCGAATCGGCAACGGCGAGATTCGTCGCGTTTCCGGCGTCGACGAAGAACGCAAGCGCTTGCGCCGCTTCGAGTTCCGCTTTCGGGCGCGCGGCGTTGCGCTCGGCGACTTCGGAAGCGGTCAACGGGCGTTTCCAATATTCAAGCTTGTCGACGAACATCCGATTCGAACCGACTCCAAAGCCTCCAAAACCGACGCTTAGCGGCTGGTCGAAAACGTCGATCGGGCCGGAATACGACGCGGCGCCGACCTTTTCGCCGTCGACGTAAAGCGTCATTTCGTCCTTTTCCGCGTCGTAAACGGCGACAACGTCTCGCATTACGCCGGGCAAAAAGCCGCGTTCCGAACCGACGCCGACCGCGCTTTTTTCCTTAACTCGCCCAATTTGGAAGGTTATTTGACCGGTTCTCCAACTGTAATGCGCGCGAAACCCGTCGTGCCAACCGCTCGCGACAGAGAATAACATCCCAAGCCCGTCGCCGTTCCCGACTTCGTTCCCCGGCGCCTCCAATTTGAAGCGCAGACCGACCGAAAACGAGCCGGTCGAAAGGTCGGGTCTCGGCCCCTTAACCGCTTTGTCGACAAGGACTTTTCCGACTTCGATCGTCGCGTCTTGCGCTCGCGCCGTCGACGCGAAATCGCCCGTTCCGCCGCCGACCGTCGCCGCGATTAAAGCCGCCGCGCCCGCCCAAAACGCCGACGCTCCAAACGTCGTTTTAGCAAGAGTTGCGCCGCGTTTCACTTTGCCGCGTTCGTTTTTTCTTCGAAGCGGCCAATATCGTCTTAACGTCATTCCGAATCTCCTTCGTTTGCTAATCTCGCGCCGAATCGCCGGTTAAGGCTTTTGCGCAACCGTCCGGCGCGTCGGCGACGCCTTCGATTATACCCGACGCGCGGCGGCGTTTCAAGGAAATTTGCCGCGATTCCAAGAGAAATTCGGAAAAAATCGGGAGGCAAAGAAAAGCGAACGCAAAAAAAGCGGAGGAAAAGCGGAGGAAACGCGCAAAGTTCGCCGCCGCCCAAGAAAGCGGAAAAGCAAGAAAGCGGAAAACGACGCCGCGTCGACGGTTTCGATCGGATATTTCGCCGATTTCAACCGCGACGCAAACGTCGTTTTCTCAACGCTTTCGCAAAACTTGAAAGCGTTAGCGCCCGCGTCGAGAAACGCGAGGAACCGTTTGACGTTCGTCGCCGACGCGTTCGCCTCGGAGTCCCGCCGTCGCGACGGAGAACGCCGAAATCAAAGGCGACGTCGACACAATGTCAACGTTAATCGCCGGAACGCGACGAAACGCGGCGTCGACGCGCAAACGTCGATAAAATCGCCGCTTCCGTCAAGCGAAACGAAGTCGAACGGCTCGACGTCGGGAACGCGTCTTCGAGGAAACGTTAAAAGTCGGGTTTACCCGCCGCCGCTGCAAACGCTTAAATTTCGGGCGTTTTCGCTCGTTCGCCAAGCGTCGAAATTCGACGCGCGCCGAACGCTTCGACGCTCGACCGCGACGGCGAAAAGCCCCAAACTAAACGCAACGCGATAAACGGCGCGGTTTAAAAGTTTCCAACGCGTTTTTCGACGGTCCGCCCGGTTTGCCCGACGGTCGAAAACGCCGTCGAAACGCAAGCGACAAAGCGCCGCGACGTTTCTTAGCGTTTCTCGCCGTCGTCCTCGCGACGTCGTTTAGCTCCAAAACGAAACGTCGACGTCGCGTCAAGCAAACCGGTATTCGCGCGTTCCATCGCGGCCGCCGCTTCTCTTAACTCCGCGTCTCGAAGCGACTTGCGGAACTAAGGTTTCGCGGGTCGTCGCGTCGAAGTCCAGCCGTCCGCCTTTTCGTCTTCGGTCGCAAGTCTCCTTGCTAACGCGAGTTGCAAGCGTCCTCGCCGCGTTATCAAACGTTTTTCAACATTTTCAAACGCGGACGCTCGCGACGAAACTCGGCTCGTTCGGCGGTCGGGCCGTCGGCGCGACGAATCGGACGCTCCCTCGGCGGAACGCGGTCGAAAGGTCGAACCTAAGGCCGTTCGGAATAAAGGGATATTTCGGGCCCAACCGACGAAACGACGCTGCGAACGCCTTTCGCCGGCCGGCGCGAAACAGTCGGCAAGTCGCGACAATCGCGGCGACGCTCGAAGGGGACGAAAAGGCAAAAGCCAACTTTCGCCCGCCGACGAACGTTCGAGGCGACGCCGATCGACGCGAACTGCGGAACCGCGCGTCGAACGACGGTCGAATCGCAAGTCGCGCTCGCGTTCGCCGCCGCCCGTCCCGACGCGGGTTTCGACAATAAAGTACCTCGCTTTCCAAGAGAGTAAACGACGCGGCAAATTTTACCTATTCAACGTCCGTTGCCGCGACCGCCCATTTCATTCAACTTATTCAATTTCGCCGTTTCGCCTCGCTCGCCCAATTTATCGCCAACCTCTTTACGCAATCTCCCTTAAACCGCCTACTTCCCCTATCTTAACACCGTCGCAACCCGAAGCGACGCGGAAAATCTTTTTGAGAAAATTTATTCGCCCCCCTTTTCGAAAAGTTAACGACGCGTATAATAAATAAAATTGTTTTGGACTCGCCGGACAAAAGGTTTCGCGCGCTCGGTTCCGCTAAATTCGGCGACGCCCGCGCAACAATCCGGCAAACGTTAGACGACGTTCTTCGTTTCGCCCAAACGTCGCTAACCGTCGCCGCCAATTTAAACGCAAGTCCAAATTTTACGCAAATTTCCAAAAACGCAAAGGATTTTGCCGAACAATCAAAACTAGCGGAGTCGACCGGCTGCGTTCAACCGTTCGCTAGTCGATTTCCCAAACGAAAAGGTGATTACAATGACGATTATGACCAAAGAAGAAAAACAAGCGATCATCGCCGAATACCGCCGCAGCGACTCCGACGTCGGGTCCCCGGAAGTCCAAGTCGCGTTGCTGACGAAAAAAATCAACGCGTTGACCGAACACATGAAAATCCACAAAAAGGATTACTCGACCCGCCGCGGTCTCCTTCAAATGGTTAGCGATCGTCGCAGCCTTCTCGACTACCTGAAACGCGAAGATCAATCGCGTTACGTTACGCTCATCAAACGCCTCGGCATCCGCAAGTAGTCGTTTTTTTTACAACGTTTGCGGCGTTGG
Source organism: Thermoguttaceae bacterium (assembly GCA_017466305.1). Classification (GTDB taxonomy): domain Bacteria; phylum Planctomycetota; class Planctomycetia; order Pirellulales; family Thermoguttaceae; genus RUG369. The sequence goes on along the minus strand of JAFTUJ010000518.1, from coordinate 20,398 downwards.
GCGCGCCGCGAGCGTTTTTCGCGAGCGCGCCGTTTTCCTTTTTCTCTTTTGGCCGTTCTTAAAAATTAACGCCAAAATCTTCGAAAAACGACCGGCGCTCTCCCCTCCGGAAAAGGCGACAAGCAACGTAAAGCGCGCCGTTTCGAGCGTTGCGTTTTCTCGTTCGTCGCGACGTTTCCCCAAAAAGCGAAACGGCTAACGCGTCCCCCGCGACGCGACGTTCGTCGTTCATTAATATAAAGAAGAGCGCGTTTTCGTTTTCGGCGTTGCGTTTTGTCCGTTAACCGTTGCGACGCTTACACTTCGCGTTTTATCGTCGCCGAATTTCCGGCGCGCTCTCCCTCGAAGAAGTCGACGCGGCTTCTCGCATTCGGCTCGGCGGACGAAGCAGGTTCCGACGAGTTAGGTAGAAAAGAAAAAGGTAAAAAAGTTGAAAATTAGAGTCGAAAAACAAATTGGCGCCGGTTTATTTTGGATCGAAACGGGCGAACTCGCGAAACAAGCGCACGGCAGCTGCCTCATCGGCTACGACGACGTTTGCGTCCTCTGCGCGACGACGACCGCTCCGAGCAAACCGGGCGCGGACTTCTTCCCGCTCACCTGCGATTACCGCGAACGCGTCGCCGCGGCGGGCAAATTCCCCGGCGGTTTCCTGAAACGCGAAGGTCGCCCGGGCTTGAAAGAGGTTCTCACCGCTCGACTTATCGACCGCCCGATTCGTCCGCTCTTCCCGAAAGGCTTTTACAACGACGTCCAAATTTTCGCCAACGTCTTGGCCAGCGACCAACGCGTCGACCCGGACGTCATCGCGATGAACGGCGCGTCGGCGGCGCTCCAAATCAGCCCGCTTCCGTTCGACGGCCCGCTCGGCTCCGTCCGCTTGGCTTGCGTCGACGACGAATTCATCGTCTTCCCGACGGTCGACCAACTCGAAAACAGCGAACTCGACCTCATCGTCTCCGGGAATATGGACTCCGTCCTGATGATCGAAGGTTTCGCCCGCGAACTCCCGGAACCGAAGATGTTCGAAGCGATCATGACGGCGCACAAGTACATCCGTCAAATCTGCGAACTGCAACTCGAACTCGTCGAAAAAGTCGCGCCGGAAAAAATGTCGTTCGAGCCGATGAACACGACGCCGATGTACGACGCGTTGATGGAAAAATTCTACGACGAGTTCCGCGCCGCGAAGAAAACCGCCGGTAAACTCGCCCGCGCCGAAGCCTGCTCGCTCGTTAAAGACAAGGCCCGCGCCGAGTTGATCGTCGAAACCGACGAAGACTCCGACGAACCGAACTACTTCGCGCCGGAATACTTCGAAGTCGCGTTCAACGATTTCGTCGAACGCGTCGTCCGCGACATTATCCTCTCGAAGGAACGCCTCGACGGTCGCGGCGTGAAGGAAGTTCGCCCGATCGAATGTCGCGTCGACGTGTTGCCGCGCGTTCACGGTTCCGCCCTCTTCTCCCGCGGCGAAACGCAAGCCCTTATCACCGTTACGCTTGGGACGGCGAAAGACGAACAACGCGTCGAAGGTCTCTTCGACGAATACACGAAGCGCTTCATGCTCGACTACAACTTCCCGCCGTACTCGGTCGGCGAATGCAAGCCGTACCGCGGCGTCGGGCGTCGCGAATACGGGCACGGCGCGCTCGCCGAACGCAGCGTCAAGCCGGTTCTTCCGGACGCCGACGAATTTCCGTACACGGTTCGCGTCATCTCCGACATTCTCGAATCGAACGGTTCGAGCTCGATGGCGACCGTCTGCGGCGCGACCCTCGGTTTGATGGCGGCGGGCGTTCCGATTTCGAACCCGGTCGCCGGTATCTCGATCGGTCTCGTCAAGGAAGAAGACGGTCGCTGGATCACCATCACCGACATCATGGGCGACGAAGACCACTACGGCGACATGGACTTCAAAGTCGCCGGGACGCAAAACGGCGTCACGGGGATCCAACTCGACCTCAAGACGAACGGCATTTCGAAAGAAATCGTCGCGCAAACCCTTAAACAAGCCCGCGAAGCGCGCATCGGCATCTTGCGCAAGATGCTCGCCGCCGCGCCGCGTCCGGCCGAAAACATTTCCGAATACGCGCCGCGCCTCCTCCGCACGAAGATCGACCCGGACAAAATCGGGCTCCTCATCGGCCCGGGCGGCAAGACGATCCGCGCGATTCAAGACGCGACCGGCGCTTCGATCGAAATCGACAACGACGGTTCGGTCAACGTCGCGTCGAACGACCAAGCGAGCGCCGAAGCCGCGTTGAAGGAAATTTCCCGCCTCACCGCGACGGTCGAACTCGGCAAAATTTACGAAGGCGTCGTTACGAGCATTCAAAACTTCGGCGCGTTCATCGAAATTCTGCCGGGCCGCGACGGTTTGTGCCACATCAGCGAGCTGTCCGACGAATACGTCGACAACATTCAAAACTTCTGCAAACTCGGCGACAAGTTCGACGTCAAGGTCATCGCCATCGACGACCAAAACCGCGTTAAACTCAGCCGTCGCGCCGTTTTGAAAGAACGCGGCGAAACGGATCAAAAGCAAGACTGACGTTTTTAGTCGGGCGAACGCTTTTTAGCCGTTAGCGATTTTAGCGTCGAGCGCGACTCGTTTTAGCGAGTTCGCGTTCGACGTTTTTCTTTTCTTGCCGACGTTTTCTTTCGTCGCGGTCGTTTTTTCGCGAAATTTCTCCCGCGTTCCCGTTGCAAAGCGTTGATTTTCCGCGTACAATAAGTAGGAAACGTCGACGTTTCGCCTTCTCGTTTTTTCTCTTCCGCCGCCCTTTGACGAAAGCCTCCGCCGATGCGACCGCGCCCCGACTTTTCCCATTCGCAACCCCTTGCCGACGTTACCTTTCCGCCGCGCGCCCATTATTTGGACTTCATCCGCGGCGCGACGGTCGTTTTGGTCGTCGTTTATCACGTCTTTTTCGCTCGGAACCACGTTCTCGGTTTCGGCGGCCTCCTCCCGACGAACGGCCCCGGGTTCGGCGACGCGTTGACGACGTTCGTTTACCCTTGGCTGATGTTTTCGCTCTTTTTGGTCGCCGGAATCTCGGCGCGTTTGTCGTTGAACCGCCGCTCGAACCGCGAGTTTTTCGGCGAGCGAACGACGAAACTCCTTGTCCCGTCGACGCTTGGCGTTCTCGCGTTCCATTCTTGGACGCTCGGCGTGTTGACGACGACCTCGGCGCCGGGCCTCGTCGACCCGTCGATTCCGTCGTTCGTTTTCCCCGTCGTTTGCGTCCTCGGCGGTCAGGGCCCCCTTTGGTTCGCGCAACTCCTTTTCGTTTACTCGGCGCTCCTCGTCATTTTCCGACGGCGCTCGACGAACAGCGCAACCGTTGCCAACCCAAGCGTTACAACCGCCGAATCTTCCGGTGAAGCGTCCCTTCGCTCGACGCTCGCTTGGACGCTCTTCTTCGCGGCGGCGACGCTCGGCGTTTGGGGTTCGGCGCAAGTGTTAAATACGCCGGTGATAACCGTTTACCGCTTCGGGATTTACGGTTTCGCGTTTTTCCTCGGCTATCTCGTTTTTCACCGCGCGGACGTCGAAACGGCGCTCGTCCGAACCCGTTGGTTTTGGGGCGTTTGCGCGCTTTGTTTCGGCGTCCTTTACTTCCGACGTTTCTTCGGCGCCAATTACGCCGACGGCCCCATTTTGCGACATTGGTTAACCAACGTTTACGCTTGGACGGCGACGCTCGCAATCCTTGGTTTCGCCAAGCGTTACGTCGACCGTCCGACGCGTTTTACGACGTTCCTTGCGCGAACGAGTTTCGGCCTTTACGTCTTCCACATGTTTTTCGTTTACGCCGCGACCTTGCTTTTCGCCCGTTTTTGCGACGTTCCGGAACCGCTCGAAATCGCGTTCGTCGCCGCCGCGAGCTTCGCCGGTTCTTACGCGACCTACTTCGTCGTCCGCCGCGTTCCCGGTTTGCGTTTCCTCGTTCTCGGTCTGCGTCGCCGCGACGTCGAGCGAAAAATCGGCGAAACCGGCAAAAAATCAAGTTTTTTCGGAAAAATTTAGCGAAGGGCCGTTTAACAATTCGCGAAAATCGGTTAAAATAGTGAAAAGCCGCGACGTCGGAACGACCCGAAGCGCGTCGGCAAGCCAACACCTTGCAAGGAGTCTATTCAAATGAAAAAAGTATTCGGTTGGAGCGTCGCGACGGCGGCGTTCGCGTTGATTTTGGGCGCGTCGACTTTCGACGTCGCGACGGCGCAAGAAGCGAAAAAAGCCAAAAACGTCATCCTCTTCATCGGCGACGGGATGGGCTTTAACTCCGATATTCTCGGAACTTACTGGCGTTACGGCGAACCGGACGCGCAATCTTATCACAAGTTCCCGGTGAAGCTCGGCGCGGCGACGTTCTGCGTCAAAGAGGAGTACGACCCGAAAAACGACGACGGTTACCCGGTCGGCAAAATTTGGGAAGGTCCGGAAAAAGCGATGCATCGTCTTCAAGACAACTGCCCGACGACCGACTCCGCCGCGTCCGGCACCGCCATCAACACCGGCGTTAAAACGCAAAGCGGTCGCGTCGGTTTCTCGAAAGACGGCAAAAAACTCGAAAACTTCGCCGATATGAACTACCGCGCCGGTCGCTCGGTCGGCGTCGTTACGACCGTTCAAATTTCGCACGCCACCCCGGCCGCGACGAGCGCGCATAACATAAATCGCGGCAATTACGAAGAAATCTCGAAAGAGCAAATCAACGACCTCCCGTTGACCGTCCTCTTCGGTTCCGGGCACCCGGCCTACAAACGCGGCTCGAAGATCAACAAGAAACCGGAAGACCTCAACTATCAATTCGTCGGCGGGCGCGAAGTTTGGGAAGCCGTCTCTAAAGACAACGGTTACAAGGGTTGGAAATTCATCGACGAACGCGAAAAGTTCGCCGAATTGGCCAAAATGACCCCGGATACGAACCCGACCGACCTGCCGAAGAAAATCCTCGGCGTCGGGCGCGACTTCGACGACCTTCTCCCGGTCGACGGTTTCGCCGACGACGAATCGTTCGTCCAAGAACGTTATTCGAAAGAAGCGCTCGCCAACACCCCGACGCTGACCGACATGACGCTCGGCGCGCTTAACGTCTTGTCGCAAAACGACAAAGGTTTCTACCTGATGGTCGAAGGCGGCGCGATCGACCACGCGAACCACGGTCGCAACGCGCACAACTCGGCGCTCGAACACGCTTCCTTCTCGAAGGCGATCGACGCCGCGATCGCTTGGGTCGAAAAATACTCGTCGTGGGAAGACACGATCATGATTATTACGTCCGACCACGAAACCGGCTGTATTTGGGGCCCGGGCACGTACGAAGACATGGACGAAAACGGCAAATTCGACCCGAAAAAAGACGAATTCAACGAATTTGAAGAACTCGAAGAGTCGGATATCGGCGAATGCCCGGAAGTCCAATACCTCTCGTCCGGACACTCGCACTGGCTCGTTCCGGTTTACGCCAAGGGCCAAGGCGCCGATTTGGTCAAAGAATTTATCCGCGGCAACGACGAAGAAGCCGGCGATATGTGGGACTTCAGCGGCGACTTCATTTACAACAGCGACGTTTTTAACCTGATGAAAGCGGCGTCCGGCTTGGAATGATTTCGCAACCTTCGACGGCGCTTAGCGTTACGCCGTCGAATCGTTAGCGCTTGACGCGTTCTTTCCGCTCCGATATAATAAAACGTCGGAGCGGATTTTTTTTGGGGCGAGCGCGCGTTCGCCGTTCTCGCTTCCGTCTTATTTCCTTCTCAACCAACGACTTGCGATGCAAACTCCTTGGGCTCTTTTCGCGTTGGCGACGCTCGCGCTTCCTTGGCTTTTCCTTCGCCGCCGTCGTCCGACGACGCCCCCGCCGCGCGTTTCTTTCCCGGCGGTTCGTTTGCTCGCGCCGTCGCTTCGCCGCGCCGTCCGACGTAAAGAGCGGCGGCTAATCGTTTTAGCAACGCTTCGTTCGTTCGCGCTCCTAACGCTCGTTCTAATCTGGGCGGCTCCGTCCCCGCCGTTCTTTCCGTTTTTCAACGCCGCGCCTCCAACTCCCGCCGAATCGCGACTTACCGCGACGCGTCAACGCGTCGCCAACGGAAAAATCGACGGTCGCCCAACGCGCGTTTTGATCGTCGACGGAAGCGACTCCGGCCCGCCGTTTCCCGCCGACTCAACGCTTCAAAGCGCCGCAAGTCGTTCGAACGACGCCGCGTTTTATTTAGCCGCCGCGCTGAACCCCAATTTTAACGCGTCGCAACCCGTTGAAACGCAAAACTTTCCGGAAGTCGAACTTGTTTCGTCCGCCGACTTTGCGCTGACGCCGACCAACGCGCTAACCTCCTTCGACGCGATTTGTTGGGTCGACCTTTCCGCCCCGACCGACGCGGAACTCGCCAAAACGGAACGCTTTCTCGCCGCCGCGTCCCCTTCTTCTCCCCGCGCGCTTCTAATTTTCGCCGGACCGCGAACCGACGCAAAGCGTTGGGACGCCGTGTGGCGTCGCTGGAATCTCGACGCGCAAACGCTCGCCGTCGCGTTCGAACCGACGACCGGCGCGCTCGACGCGTCGACCGACGCCGCCGTCCGCGACGCGTTCCAAACCGTTGCGAACGTTGACGTTAAAGAGCGTTCCTTCGCCGCCGCGTTCCCCGGTTTCGAGCGTTCCGGCGTCGACGCGCTCCCCGTTTGGCGTTCGTTCCCGCTCGTCGGTTCCGACGCTCTTCCCGTTCTCCGCGACGCGGCGTCCTCCGTTCCGACGCTAACTCGTTTATCCGCGCCGAATAACGGCGTCGTCCTTTGGTCCGCGACCGCGCCCGACGCGACCGTAAGCGCGCTCGCGTTCGCGCCGTCGTTCGTTCCGTTTGTCGAAAAAGCGGTCGACTTCGCGTTGCAAGAATCGTTCGCAACCTGTTTCTCTACCGACGTTTCCGACTTCGGCGATTCGCCAAAAACGTTCGCCGACCGCGCCGCCCCAACGAAAAAAAACGCCGACGCGCAACTCGATAAAACAAGCGCGCGTCGACGTTTAGGTCTCGTCTTTTGGGGAATTTTCGGAGTTCTCCTCGCGTTTGAATTTTGGCGTTCCGCGTTTCTAACGTCGCGCGTTCGCTCGAACGCAAACAACGCGTTAACCCGTTGTCGATAAATCGGTTAGCGAAACGTTAGCGCGCCGTTTTCTCCCATTGCTTTTCGAGTCGAACCGCCGAAATTTTCATCGCGGTTCCCAACTTTTGCGCGAAGAGCGAAACGCGGTATTCTTCGAGCGCCCAGCGGAACGTTTCGAGTTCCGGATCGAAAATCCCGGCGTTTTCGTTCCGTTCGAGCGCTTCGCAATACCTTTCCCAATAAGCGTTTAGCTCCCGCGCGAACGCGGCGTCGGTCGCGGCGCCGCCGTTTTGCCATTTCTCGAACCGCGCCGAAATCGCCTTGAAGTAACGCGGAAACTCCTTCAACCAATTCCAAGGCGTCGTCAAATAAAACCGCGGCTCCGTCAAACGCGCCAAATGCGACGCCGCATCGACCGCGACCGCGTTCGCAGCGCCGCCCCGACGTTTTTCAATCGCCAACCGCGCTTCCTGATAATTTTCGAGAAAGCGAACGATCCACCCGGCGACGTCCTGCGTCGCGTATCCGATCCGCTCCCGACCGCGCTTCGCTAAGTCGTTAAATTCTCCCTCGTTAGCCGGAAGCGACGTCGCGTCGTCCAGGTCGAGCGCCCGCGCTCCGATCGTTTCCGCGAGCGCCGCCGTCAAATCGAAATCGGCGATCGCTCGCGAAAACGTTTGTAATTTATCGAGTTGCGGCAACCAACGCGCTTGCGTTTTGAGGTCGCGCGAATTCGCCAAATTGAAAAGCCGAATAACGCCTAACTTCGTATTGCGAAACGCTTTATCTTTCGAGTCAAAGAGGCGCGTCGCGACTGTTCGCGCTTCCGGCGCGCTCGGCGAAAACGAATTCGTCAAACATCGCGGGTCGCAAAGGGCCGGATAGGCCGAAACAGTCAGCGAACCGCGCGAAATCGAAATCGATTCCGGGAGCGTTCCAAAATCCCAAGTCGTTAAACCGTCGCGGTTCCATTGCGGGTCGACGACGGCGCCGATCGATTTGTTCATCTCGACGCCGAGTCGTTCGCGCAGTTCCCCGGCGTCGCGCCCCTCGGCCAACAGTTCCCCGGCGTCGTCGACGACTTTAAGATTCAAAAGCAACTCCGGCGGCGTTCGTTCGAGATCGAAATCGGCGACCGTCGTTCGGCGCCCGGCAAGCCGGCTAACCTCTTGCGCGACAACCTCTTCGAGCGAACCGTCGCCAAACGAAATTCGCTTGACAATCTCGCGCGCGGTATCCGGAATCGGAACGATTTCGCGCCGAATCTCCTTCGGAAGCGTCTTCAACATCGCGACGACCTTTTGCTCGACCAACCCCGGCACCAGCCAGCCAAGTCGACGTGTTTCAAGTTGTCGCAACCCTTCCAACGGCACGACGAGCGACGCGCCGTCGTCCGCTTCGCCCGGGCTAAACCGATATTTTAACGGCAGTTGCGAACTTCCGTCGAACGTCGCTTCGTCCGGAAACGCGGCGGCGGTTTCCGCGTCGATCGCGCCTTCGCAAAAATCGTCGAGTTTCGCAAACAACGCCTCGCGCCTCTTTTGCGGCGCCTTCTTCCACCACTTTTTAAGCGATACGGCGTCATAAACCGTATCCGGCAACTTCGCGTCGTAAAAATCGTAAATCGCGTCGAGCGACTTAACGAAATCGTACCTTCGCAGCTTGTCGCGCAACCGTTCGGCCTCTTCAAAAACGGCGCAATTATGCTCAAAAAACGGAAGCGAGCAATCGAAATCGCGATTAACCAACGCTTCGTAAATAAAGAGTTGGCGCGACTTAACCGGGTCGATCGGACCAAAATTAACGCGACGTTTCGGAATGATCGTCAACCCGTAAAGCGTCGCCCGTTCGTACGCGTGAACACAGCCGGTTTCGCGGTTCCAAAACGGGTCGCGGCGCGTCCGTTCGAGAAGCCGACCGCCAATTTCTTCAATCCAATCCGGATTGATGCGCGCGACAGTCCGTAAATAAGCCCGCGTCGTCTCCAAACGCTCCGCGCCGACCGCCCAAGCGGGTTTCTTTTTGAGCCCGGAACCCGGCCAAAGAACGAATTTTCCGGAGTTGGTCGAACGATATTCGTTTCCGGTCTCTTCTTTTTGCGCGACGCCGTATAACAACCCGGTCAAGACGGAGCGGTGAATCGCGTTGTAATCGTCGCGTCGTTTCTTTACTTCAAGCGCTTGTCCTTTAACGAGTTGCAGCAACTGCACGTAAACGTCCGACCATTCGCGCATTCGGTTGTAGGAGAGGAAATTCTCGCGACAAGCCTTGCGGAGTTGGTTGCGCGACGTTTTGTCCTTCAAATTTTGCCAAAAATCCCAAAGTTTGAGATACGACATAAAGTCGCTGTTCTCGTCGAGGAACGGCGCGTGTTTTTCGTCCGCTTTTTCCTGCTGGTCGCGCGGGCGTTCGCGAGGGTCTTGAATTTCGAGCGCGGCGGCGATAATCAAAATTTCTCGCAGAGCGTCCTCTTCGTCGGCGGCAAAAATCATCCGCCCGATGCGCGGGTCGATCGGAAGTCGGCTGAGTTTGCGTCCGATTTCGGTCAATTCGTTCTTTTCGTCGACCGCGCCGAGTTCGAACAGCGTTTTGTAACCGTCGATAATTGAAGCGTTTCGGGGCGGGTCGATGAACGGAAACCGCTCGACCGCGCCAAGTTTGAGCGCTTTCGTTTGCAAAATGACCGACGCTAAGTTCGTCCGCTGGATTTCCGGCGTCGTGTAACGCGGTCGCGACAAATAGTCGCGTTCGCTATAAAGTCGGATGCAAACGCCGGGCCCGACGCGTCCGCAACGCCCGGCTCGTTGGTCCGCCGACGCTTGCGAAATCGGCTCGACCGGCAAACGTTGCGTTTTAGACCTTGCGGAATAACGACTTATGCGCGCCGTCCCGGGGTCGATTACGTATCGAATTCCGGGCACCGTCAACGACGATTCGGCGACGTTTGTCGCGACGACGATTTTGCGCCAACTCGTTTTACCGAAAATCTTTTGCTGTTCGGTCGACGGCAAGCGGGCGTACAGCGGTAAAATTTCCGTTTTTCTTCGCGAATCGTCGCCCGGTATCTCGTGTTTTTTCAACAACTTAGCCGTTTCGAAAATATCGCGCTCGGTCGGCATAAAGATTAACATGTCGCCCCGTTCGCGACGCGCCAACTCGTCGACCGCTTCAAGAAGCGTTCGTTCAAAAGCGTCTTCGTCGTCAAGGTCTCGTCGTCGCAAATCGTTGCGACCGTTCGAATTACGCTCGCCCAAATCCGCGTTGTTTTCTCGTTCGCGCTCTTCGCGACGCAACTTCCACTCGTCAACCGGTCGATAAAGAGTCTCGATCGGATAGGTTCGCCCGGAAATTTCGATAATCGGCGCCGGGCCTTTGCTCGACGTAAAGTGTTCCGCGAAACGTTTTGCGTCGATAGTCGCCGAGGTGATAATCAGTTTAAGATCGCGCCGCGTTCGCAACACGCGCTTCATCATCCCGAGCAAAAAGTCGATGTTGAGCGACCGTTCGTGCGCTTCGTCGACGATGATGACTTCATAACGATTGAAAAAACGGTCGTTTTGCGATTCGGCGAGCAGAATCCCGTCGGTCATCAACTTAATCAACGTCTTTTCCGACGTCTCGTCGTTAAAGCGCACCTTGTACCCAACATGTTGTCCCAACGGGGTTTGCAACTCGTCGGCGACGCGTTGAGCGATCGAGCGCGCGGCAAGGCGTCGCGGTTGCGTGTGCCCGATCAAACCGCGGGCGCCCAAACCAAGCTCCAAGCAGATTTTAGGCAACTGCGTCGACTTTCCGCTCCCCGTTTCGCCGCAGACGACGACGACTTGGTTTTCCGCGATCAACTTTTTTAACTCGTCGCGACGTTCCGAGACCGGCAAATTTACGTCGTAAGTTATTTTTGGAAAGGACTTTCGACGTTGCTCGACTTTTTCCGTCGACGCGTCGCAATCGTCGGAGAGTTCGCGCAACTTTTGCCGCCAACTTTCAAGCGCCGTATCCTCAATCTTGCCAATAGGTTGCGACGCCGCGTCCGCCTGCTCTTGCGCCAACTTTTCAAACTCTTGTTGCAAACGAACAAGACGGCGACGCAACGGCTCGCGATCTAAAAGGAACACTTGGGACAACTTACGTTGAACGCGATGCAACGAAACTTGAGAACTCATCGAATTATTCGTCGAAAAATTTTCGAAAACTTCAAAACTTAAACCAAATAAAAACCGACGTTTGCGTTAACAAACGCCGGCTTTAACCGCTCCGCTTTCCCTCCCGAAGAGGCCGAGCGGCGCGTTAAAACTTTACGTCAACCGCGCAAAATTCCGTCGCCGTAAACGACGTATTTATAACTTGTTAAGTCGTCGACGCCACACGGGCCGCGAACGTGAAATTTATCGGTGCTAATGCCGATTTCGGCGCCGAGCCCAAATTGGCCTCCGTCGTGAAGACGCGAACTCGCGTTGATCATCACCGCCGCGCTGTCGATTTCGGTCGCAAACTTTTTCGACGCTTTAACGTCTTTGGTAACAATCACTTCCGTATGACCGGAGCTGTGTTCGTTGATGTGTTCGATCGCTTCCTCGATCGAGTCGACGACTTTCACCGAAATGATCGCCGCCAAGTATTCGCGGTAGAAATCGTCGTCGGTCGCTTCCAAAACGTCGACGTTCGGGGCGAGGGCGCGCGTCCGTTCGTCGCCGCGAATTTCGACGCCGTTATCTTTAAGCGCGGCAAGGAGTTGCGGAAGCGCCGTCGCCGCGACGGTCGAGTGAACGACCAACGATTCGACCGTGTTGCAAGTCCCGAGACGCTGGCACTTAGAGTTAACGAGAACTTTCTCCGCGACGTTCAAGTCGGCGTCTTTGTCGACGTAAAGATGGCAGTTTCCCGCAAAGTGTTTGATGACCGGCATTTGCGCATTTTCGGTAACGCGTTTGACCAGCGCCTCGCCGCCGCGCGGAATCGCGACGTCGACGTATTGCGGCAAACGAAGGAACTCGTCGACCGCGTTACGGTCCGTCGTATTCAAGAGCTGCGCCGCGCATTCCGGCAAGCCGACTTCCCGCGCCGCGTCGGCGAGAACGCGTCCCAGAATCGTGTTCGAGTGGAACGCCTCTTTCCCGCCGCGCAAGACGACGGCGTTTCCGCTCTTGACGCAAATCGCCGCGGCGTCGGTCGTTACGTTCGGACGCGATTCGTAAACGAAGAAAACGACGCCGATCGGAGTTCGCACTTTTTGCACTTCGAGACCGTTCGGGCGAATCGTCGATCCGATCGTCGCGCCGATCGGGTCCGGGAAAGCGGCGATTTCGCGCAACGCCGTCGCCATTTCGCGCAACGTCTTTTCCGACAAGGTTAAGCGGTCGATCATCGACGCTTTCAAACCGTTTTGGCGCGCCGCGTCGAGGTCTTTCGCGTTCTCGGCGAGAATTTCGTCTTTGCGCTCTAAGAGTTTGTCGGCGCACAAGTTAATCCATTCGTTTTTCTTGGCGCCCGAAACGGCGGCAAGAGCGCGCGACGCTTTTTTCGCGTCCTTCGCAACGCGCAAACAATATTCGCTAAGGTTTTCCATCGTTTTCTATCTTCTTTATTTTCAACGATTACACACGAACGCATCGGTTAACCGATTACATTGTCGGCAATTTTCCGGCGGCGACCAACTCGAAAAGTTTCGGAATGAGACGCCGCGTCGCTCTCGCCCGGTGGCTAATCGCGCGCTTGATTTCCGGCGCAAGCTCCCCAAACGTGCGGTGAAATTCGACGACTTCGAACAACGGGTCGTATCCGAAACCGTTGGTTCCACTGGGGTTAAGGAGAATGCGACCGCGGCAGCGTTCTTCCGCTTCGAACTCGATTTCGCCGGTCGGCGCGGCCAAAACCATATGGCAAACGTAATGCGCCGTCCGTTTTTCGAGCGGAACGTCGGCCAATTTTTCGAGCAAAAACTCGTTGTTGCGTTGGTCGGAACGCGGATTTTCGCCGGCGAAGCGGGCCGACAAAACGCCGGGCGCGCCGTTCAAAAAGTCGACGCAAATACCGCTATCCTCCGCGAGAACAAAGGTTTGCAAATGCCGCGCTTGCTCGATCGCTTTCTTGCGCGCGTTCACGGCGAACGTGTCGCCGTCCTCGACGACGTCGATCGCTTCCGGAAACTCGGCGAGCGTTCGCAACGTAACGCCCGTCGGCGCAACGATTTCCGTCGCTTCGATTCCCTTATGCGCGTTGCCGGTGCCGAAAATTAAATAAGGTCGTTTCGTCATTTTTCGAAAATCGCGTCTTTTCGACGCGTTTAAAAGTCGCCGACGCCGCGCGCTAATTCATCGCAACGTCGGCGTTTTCAAGGGTTAGCGACGTTCGCTCGTTCAAACGAACGCCGCGCCAAGCGAGAACTCGCTTAAAATGTTTCGTCTAAACTCTTTAATCGCTTACTTTCCAAGTTCGTCGGCAAGTTGCGGCAAGTTGTAAATACTGCGAACCGCTTCGCGAATCCCGGTCGAGTGAACGAGAACGGCGCGCGAAATTTCGTCGTCGTAAGTGAAGTTCAGCACGAGAGATTGGATGTTTCCGTCGAAAATCAGACCGACGACTTCGCCCTTCGAGTTGACGGCCGGGCTTCCGGAGTTGCCGCCGATGATATCGTTCGTCGTAACGAAGTTGATCGGCGCGTCCATCGGCGCTTTGCCGGCGGCTTCCGCGTCGAGCCAAGATTGCGATAAGTCGAACGGATCGGCGAAGTTATGTTCGCGCGCATGTTCGTAGGCGCCGCTAACCTTCGTTTCGAACGGAACTTGCGTTCCGTCGTCTTCCGTGTAACCGGCGACTTTACCGAACGAAAGGCGGAGCGTAAACGTCGCGTCCGGATAGACTTCCGTTCCGTAGACGGCGAACCGAATCTTCGCGATTTTCGAGTAAGCGGCGCGCGACGGCCCGGCGACTTCCGCTTCGTTGTAATCGCGGAGAGCGCGAGCGGTCGGCTCGACGGCCAACGCCAAACGAATCGCCGGATCGTCCGATTTTTGCAGGTCTTCCCAACTCATATCGAGCAGCGACTCGCGGAATTTACGATCTTTAAGTTGCGATTTTTGAACGATTTGCGTCGCGCGCGACTTCGGCGACAGGCCGTCGAAAATCCCGTCGAAGTCGGCTTGCGGAATCACGACGGCGTCGAGCGCGCGCCCGCCTTCGACCGCTTTCGAATATTCATAAAGCATTGAGAGGCCGTCGGTTAACATCATCGTTTCGATATCGGCGTCGCCTCCGAAACCGCCGAGCAAGCCGTTGCGCGTTCCTTCGAGCGCGTCGCCGCGGTACGCCGGGAGACGCTCGGCTTCCGGTTTCGCCATTTCGGAAACGTAACGCACGATACCGCGCGCTTTAGAAACCGTCGCGCTCGTGAACGCTTCGTTCGCTTCGAGCAGGTCGTAAGCGAGGTAACGCCCGCGCCAACCGGCCATAATCGTTTCGATTTCCTTCCACGGGTCGGACGCCGCGTCGATTAAGTTCTTTTCAGCGGCGAGTTTACGCAGTTCGTTTTCCGCGTCGATCTTCTTTTGCATCAGCGCGACGGTTTGTAAACCGTTCAAAATCCCGCCGCGATTCTTGCGCGAGTTTTGAATCCGGAAGAGCGAAGTCGCGATACGACGGGCGTTTTCGTCGTTTTCGGAGCCGAAAACTTGATACGCGACCTCGCGTCGTCGATACTTGTTCATCATGTGCGGATAATAGACGTCGCGTTGGTATTGCAGGTCGGCGACGGTGTTAAAGCGGTTCGTGCGCGCCGGGTGTCCCGAGACGAAAACGAGGTCGCCTTCCGAAGTGCCGTTATCGCTCCATTTAAGGAAGTGTTCCGTCTTCATCGGCTCGCCGTTTTCATAAGCGCGAAAGAACGTAACGTCGAGGTTGTAGCGCGGGTACTCGAAGTTGTCCGGGTCGCCGCCGAAAAAGCCGACGCTTTCCTCCGGCGCGAAAACGAGTCGCACGTCGGTCAACGTCTTGTAACAATATAAGTGATAAAGTCCGCCTTGGTAAAGCGTTACGACTTCGCAACGCAAGCCTTTTTCGGCGTTGGCTTCCGCTTGAATTTTCGCGATCGTTTCCTTGCGAATCGCTTCGGCTTCGGCGCTCGACTTCGCGGCGGCCAAGGCGGTTTCGACGCGCTCGGTAACGTCGACAATCTCTTGCAAAACGATCAGGCCGATGTTCGGGCACTTGATTTCGTCTTCCAACTTTTCGGCTCTAAAGCCGTTCGCCACATAGTCTTTCTCCGCCGTGCTGAGAGCCGCGATCGTCGAAAGCGCGACGTGATGGTTCGTCATGATCAGCCCGTTCGACGAAACGAACGACCCGCTGCCGCCAGAACCGAAGCGAATACTCGATTTTTGCAGGTGTTCGAGGAAGTCCGGCGTCGCTTCAAATCCGTATTTTTCCTTGATTTGGCGCGTCGGCGGATTCGAGAAAAGCCACATTCCTTCGTCGGCGCGAGCGCTAAAATTCGGAAAGCACGAAGCGAGCGCCAGCGCGGCGATCGTCGTCAAACGTTTCTTCATAAGTCGTTATCCTTTCTTATGTTGCGTTCGTTTCGGTCGCAATCGCGACGGATTCAAACGCTCGATCGTTACTAATGAAACTGAAGCGACGCGGCGCCGCCTTTCAACTTCGCCGCGTTAAAAAGGGCGCCGTTCGCTCATTTCGCTACAAGACGCCGCCGTTTCAATTTTTGTCGAGCAAGTCGGAACGTTTCGACGCAACCAACGTTTTTTCAACGCTTGTCGGGTCGATTTTGCGACAGCAGTCGACGAGTTTGTCGGCGAAATCTTGCAACTCGACGCGCCATTGGAGCGGGTCGCCCTCGACCGGTTCCAGTTCGACGAACTCTTCAAGGAGCAAAATCAAACGCAGGAGGTGTCGGAAAACAATCCCTTCTTGTTTTTGCAAGTGTTTGGCGGTAATAAACTTATTGAAGTCGCCTTTGAAGTCGAGAATCAATTCGCCCGCCGCCCAAACCGGCGTCGTTCGCAACGCGACGCCCGGATACTCGAAGTCGAAGAGCCGTCGCAACTTCGACGCAAAATTCAAAACGCGAACGCGTTCTTCGAAACGTCCGGCAAAACGTCGGCGGCGCTCCCAGTCCTCGCGCTCCTCTTCCTCCGTTCGCGGAACGAGTTCTTCGACCGAAGCTAACCCGTGTTGCAGCAACTCTTTATCCAAACGCGACGTCGCGAGACGCCCCGGCGGCAACTCGTCTTGGTCCGGGACGCGAAGACAGCGCGCGACCGGCGCCGGCGTTTCCAGAACGGACTCGAACGCTTGAATTCGCTCCGGCAGGTCGGCAGCCCCGAGTTGTTCGAGCAGAAACGCCCCAAAGACGGGGTTTACGCCTCGCAGTTTGGTCAGCGTTTTCATCTTTTTCGTCGGGTAAGCGCGCGCCGCTTGGTACGACTCCGCCAACGCCAGCGCCTCCGCCGATTGTTCGAACGACGCTAAACGTCGTTTTTCCTCGACTTGCGATTCTTCGATATTTTCGTCGTTCGCGTCCGATTCCGGCTCCGGTTCGCTTTCGTTCGACGGCTCTTCTTTTTCCGGCGTTTCCTCCGGCGTTAACGCTTTGCCGTCCAACGCGTTAAGCGTCGACGCGTCGGCGATTTGCGAACCGTCTCCGGAGTCGAAAAGGTCGGCGCCGCCGAAAAAGTCGAAACCGTTCGCGTCGGCGTTCGGCTCCGGTTCCGGCGCTTCGAGACGCGCTTTTTCCTTCGCGAACGCCTCCGGATCGAACGAGTCGTCGAGCGTCGGGTCGACCAGCGCGTTCTCGTCGAAAATCCCGAAACCAAAGGGTTTAGACTTGCGTTTTTGATCCTTATATTCGCGTTCCAACGCTTCCAATTCGCGACGCAATTCCCGCTCCGCTTCGAGCGCGGCGGTCGTTTGCGGGACGCCAAACGCGACCGGGTCCGGCTCCAAGCGCGCAAAACCGCCCCGCCAAAGGGTTAAGAGCATTTGGTCGAGCGATTTTTTCATCGCTTCCAAGCGTTTCGCGCCGGTCAAGCGTCGGGCGACGAGCGTTCTAATCGGTTTGACGTCGGGACTTGCGTCGATCATATGCGCCAACAACCGCCAAGGCAACGGGCCGCGACTCGACAACTTGCCGGGCGACGCGTTGCGCAGCTGCTCGAACTGCTTCTCCGACCAATATTGCTCGCGCGGGTTGCGGGTCGGCGCCTTTTTCTTCATCTTTTTCTTGGCTTCGCGCAGTTTCGGGTCTTTGACGTCGTCCGGGATTTGGTCGTATTTTTCGCGCCAACGCTCGATACGAACGTCGTCCTCGTGCGCCAACGCGAAGACGTAACCGCAGTCGTCGTATTGCGGTCGCCCGGCTCGCCCGAAAATTTGGTGCGCCGACGACGCGTCGACCAGTTTTTTGTCGCCGGGAGGGCCGTTCAAGAGCGTCGGCAAAACGACCGAGCGCGCCGGGAGGTTGATTCCGGCCGCCAACGTCTCGGTGCAAACGCAGAAAGAAAGGAGTTTACGTTGGAAAAGCGTCTCGACGAGGCGACGATATTTCGGCAAAACGCCCGCGTGGTGGACGCCGACGCCGCGTAACAGCAGTTGACGCAACTTCGGCCCGGCGCCGGCGCTCAGGTCGTAATTGTCGAGTTCCTCGGCGATCGCCTTTTGGCGCGCGGCGTCGATAACGTTGCGTCCTTTAACGACTTCGGCGACGTCCCAACACGCGTCGCGGTTGAAGCAGAACACGAGCGCGGGCGTGAAGCGTTCGTCCTCCGAACCGGCGCACATCGACTCGAGATGCTCCGGCAGCAACTTGTCGCCGACCCATTCGTACACGAGCGGCGTTTTGCGCTCGGTCGACTGAACAAAATCGAGTTTGCGGTTCGCGGTCGTTCGGAGCCAGGAAACGAACTCGTACGCGTTCCCGACCGTCGCGGAAATCAGCAACGTTCGAATGTGCGCCGGCAACAGCCCGAGCGTAAACTCCCAAACGACCCCGCGTTCCGGATCGGCGAACTGGTGAAATTCGTCCATCACAACGACCGAAACGTCGTCGAAGGAGAAAACCGGCGCGTCCGGTTCCGGCGCGACGAGCGCGGCCCCGGTCGAAAGTTCGGCGCCCGGCGGCGTCGGAACGGTCGGCGCGGCGGCTTCGAGGTTTGCCGTTTCGCCCAAAGCGCCCGTTTTATCGTTTTTATTCTCCGCCGCGTCGTCTTCCCAACTTACCGCCAACGACTTTTTAGCGTTCAGCGACGCGGCGGAGATTTTCGGGCGCGCGTCGCCGGTTTCGTTGGCGTTTTCGTCTTTCGCTCCGAACCCGCGCCAAGTTCCCGGCGTCGAACGTTGCGCGAACTCGGCGAACACGTCGGACGCTAAGAGCCGATTAAAAAGGATTTCCGCGACGACGACGAGGATTTTCGCGTCGATATTTTCGCGACGGTTGCCGGTAACGAGCCCGACGTCGGAACGGTCGAAGCCCCAACGCTCGGCGGCTTCTTGCAATTCGACGTATTTTTGTTCGGTGAGCGCGATGAGCGGCGTCGTGTAGTAGGCGCGTTTGCCGGTTTTGAGCGCTTCGAAGAGCCCGGCTTCGGCGACGGCGGTCTTCCCCATCCCGGTCGGCGCGCAGACGAGGACGCCCTGTTGCGACTCGAACCACGTGTAAATCGCCTCCTCTTGGAAAGGATAGGGGGTATAGGGAAGTTGGTCAAGATATTGGAGCGCCAATTCGTCGCGCGAAATTTCGTTTTCCGGCGTCATCGTCGTCTTTCGTTGCGAAGCTGGGTCAAATAAGTAAAATAGGCGGTAAAATCTGTTCGTTCAGACGCGCAAATTTTCGACCGCGAGACGGCTCCGCGCAAAATTTCAACGTCGCCGCCGCATTAATTATACGCGTCGCCGCCGTTTTGGGAAGGCCCCGCGTCGACGTCGGACGACGTTTAGCGCCGCTCGACGTTAAGAAAAAATTCCGCAGAATTCATCGAAATCAAGAAAAAGAAAAAACGACGGCCCAAACGAGCCGCCGTCAAGAGCGAATAATATCCCCGACTGGATTCGAACCAGCGACCTACGGTTTAGGAAACCGTCGCTCTATCCAACTGAGCTACGAGGACTCGACCGCGTTTCGCGTCGTTAAAACCTCCCTAAAAGGAGACGTTTTCCAACGACGAAAACGCAAAAGAAAGTCGAAAAGTTGCATTAATTGTACGCGACGGCGCAACGACGTCAAGGGGGAGCGCCGCGCTTAACGCCTTAATCGCGGTAACCGTTCGGATACTTCTTTTGCCAATTGTACGCGTCGCGACACATCTCTTCCAAACCGAGTTTCGCCGACCAACCGAGCGCTTCGTTCGCCAACGTCGGGTCGGCGTAACAGGTCGCGACGTCGCCCGGACGGCGCGCCGTCAGCTCGTACGGAATCTTCACGCCGTTCACTTTTTCAAACGTCGTTACCAAATCCAACACGCTGTAACCGACGCCCGTGCCGAGGTTGTAAACGCTAACCCCAGGTTGCGCCTTGCGATACGCGGCGACGTGTCCGAGCGCTAAGTCGACGACGTGAATGTAGTCGCGAACGCCGGTACCGTCCGGCGTCGGATAGTCCGAACCGAACACGCTCAATTTTTCGCGGCGACCAACCGCCACTTGGCAAACAAACGGGGCCAAATTGTTCGGAATCCCCAACGGGTCTTCGCCGATTTCGCCGCTGGCGTGCGCGCCGACCGGGTTGAAATAGCGCAACAACGTAACGGAAACCTTTTCGTTCGCCCGAGCGAAGTCGCGCAAAATCAGCTCGATCATCAACTTCGTCCAACCGTAAGGGTTCGTGCAACCGGTCGGCTCCGTCTCTTTGAGCGGAACGTTTTGCGACGTTCCGTAAACGGTCGCCGAGGAGCTGAAGACAATTTTATTGACGTCGAACTCTTTCATCAGTTCGCAAAGAACCAACGCGGAGTCGATGTTGTTGCGGTAATATTTCAACGGTTGCGCGACCGATTCGCCGACCGCTTTGTAACCGGCGAAGTGAACGATCGCGTCGAACTTAAATTCTTCGAAGAGCTTGCGCGTCGCGGCTTTGTCGCAAACGTCGACTTCGCGGAGCGCGACTTTTTTGCCGGTCAACTTTTCGACCCGTTCGATCGACTTCGGCGAACTGTTGCTAAAGTTGTCCGCGACGACGACTTCCGAACCGTCGTTCAAAAATTCAAGCGCTGCGTGCGAACCAATGTAACCGGCGCCCCCGGTGAGAAGAACCGTCGCCATTTCAATTTCCTTTCTGCAAAACGCGTCGCG